>JACRBM010000073.1 GCA_016219275.1 Chloroflexota bacterium | reverse complement strand
CCCCAGCCCTCCCCCGTTCGGCACCCTCTCCAACTCCCCCCGCTTTCGCAGGGGGAGAGCCGAACGGGGAGGGCTGGGGTGGGGATCCACTACCTTTTCAAATGCTTGTCGAAAAAATCCGCGAGCGTCTTGGTCAACTCGGCGCGCGTCGGGTTGATCGCACCGCCGGTTGGTGCGAAACCGTGACCGCCATTTTTAACGATGACGAGCGTGGACGGCACGCCACCCGCGAGCAACTTGTCGTGCAAAATTTGCGATTGCGCCAGCGGCACAGTCTTGTCTTGATCGCCTTGCAAGATCAAAAACGGTGGATCATCTTTGGAAACGTACGTCACCGGACTTGCCTTGACCAAAACTAGATCGTCGCGCGAGGTCGAGCCGAACACGCGATTGCCAACCACTTGCGCGTTCGACGTGAACATCGCCGGCAAATCGGCGGGACCGAACAAGTCCACAACAAGTTGCACGCGCGACGATTGATCGAGGTACTCGCCCACGTCGAATCCCACGCTCGCATCGCTCGTGCCGAGCAGCGCGACGAGATGCCCGCCCGCGCTTGAACCCCACACACCAATCCGGTTCGGGTCGAGTTGATATTTCGCCGCGTGCGCGCGCAGATGGCGAATCGCGCATTTCACATCGGTGATCTGCGCCGGGAATTTGTACTGCGGCGCAAGCCGATAATCGAGCGACGCGACAATGTACCCGCGCGCGAGCAACTCGCGCGCGTCCACTCCGCCGCCGCCGCTCTTGTCGCCGCTCGTCCAGCCGCCGCCGTGAATGAACACGGCAATCGGCGTGGGCTTGTTCGCAAACGATTTGGGGTACGCGAGGTCCATCTTTAGCGCGATGCCGTCCGGCGCGCAGTACGTCACATCGCGATTCATCGCGCCCGGTCGCGTGTCTATTTCCTGGGTCACCGGCGCGCTTGGTGAGGCGACGGGCGTTTCAATCGCGCGTGGTGCGACGGTTGGCGCAACACCACTCGCGCGCATCTCAGCCGTAGGCAATGGCGCGGCAGAATCATTCCGGTTGCGCTGACAACCAGCGAACATCAAACTTGATGCAAAAAGGAAAAGGAGAATCCAAAGGCGTTTCATTTCAGTGCTCCATCAATTGGTTATCGCGGGCGCGCGCAATCGTACAACGTTTGTGCGCTGCCCGGATTCGGCGCGGGTTGGGGTTGGTTGGGCTGAACGATGCGCGCGCAATGCTCGCTCACCCAGCGCGTCAGATCGGCGTTCTGATTTGCTTGCGACGCGAGCCAAAAGAAACGCACCTCGTTCTGCGCGACGCGCGCGGACAGTTGCTCCGGCGTCAGAATTTGATCGTTCCCGCCAAAACCGCCGAGCGTCATCACCGGCTCGCCGGTCGCGAGAATGAGCGGCGCGGCAGTATTCGCGTTCATCGTCGCAACGAGAAATTTCGCGCCGCCGCGATTCGCGCGCAAGTACTCGATCAGCCGATTTTCGTTCGGCAGATTCGCCGGTCGCGAGGGACGCGTCGCGAGTTCGGGTCCGGCGAACGGCAAACCGGAATCCGCGCTCATCAACGGCGTGAACGACCACACCGTCGGCGCGATCAGCAGAGCCAGCACGCCGGCAACGGCAAACGCGCATTGCGCGATTTGAATGGCAGGATGGCGCGGCAACAGAAACAAAATCATTAACGCGCTGGAGGTGAGCGCGCCCAGTCCCATCACCACCGGCATCAACCAACCATTCCATTGCGCAAATTGCAAAAGAATGATCGCCTGGACTGCCGCCGTCGCAAGAATCGCGATGGGCAAAAAGATGCCGCGCCACTCGCGTCGCGCGTACGCGTGCCACATCGCGGCAATGCCTGCGCCGACGAGCGCGGCGAGCGCGGGCGCGAGCATTTCGAGATAGTAGCGATGAAACAAGCCGGCGAAACTGAAAAAGATGATTTGCGGAACGAGCCACCCGGACCAGAGCAACCAGGATTGGAACGTGTTGCTTGACGCGCGATGCGTGATGCGTGAATCGTGACGCGCCAAAAATAATTCGATGGCGAGCACAAGCATTCCCAGCAACGCGAGCGGCAAAAGCCAGCTGGATTGTCCAGCGAGTTGCTTGTTAAATAGCCGGAAAATTCCTGGGTCGCCGGTTTCGTTGCTCGTCGGACCGCCGCCGGGCGCGGGCGCGTTGGGCGCGGGTTGTCCGGGTTGCGGTTGGAATCGCGGGGGTTGGGCGAGTTGACCCGGCGGTGGATTGAATTGTGGTTTGATCGCCGGTTGCGCGGCTTGTGGTCGTTGCCCTGGCATGGGCGCGTTTCGCAAACCGAGCCAACTTGCCATCGCGCCAAGTCGCGCCAAGCCGTTGTGCCCGACGATCAATTCCATCTCGGTGTTATCTTTGCTGCTGCCGACGAACGGGCGTTGATCCGCCGGCGTGAGGTCAACGACGACCACCCACGCGAACGAAACAAACGCAAGCACGATGGTCGCGACGGCAAGATGTGCGACGCGCCAATACCATTTCGTGCGCGCCGCGATCAGATACGCGAGCCAGAACGCGGGTAGCACCATAAATGCCTGGAGCATCTTGATGTTGAAGCCGATGCCGACCAGAATCGCGCTCGCGAGCAACCAACGCAATTGCCCGCGATCGATTGCCAGCATCACCATCCACGCGGCGAGCAGCAACACGAACACGAGTTGGCTGTCCATCGTATTGTTGCGATTCGCGGCGATGCTGATCGGCGTCACGGTGAGCGCGAGCGCGGCGATCACGCCTGCCCACACGCCAAACACGCGCGCGACGAGATGATACAACAGCGCGACCGACAATACGCCGGCAATCGCTTGCGGCAAAAGCAAACTCCAACCGCTGAATCCAAATATCGTCGCGCTCGACGCCTGAATCCACAAACCGAGCGGCGGTTTGTCTACGGTCACGAACCCGCCGGGATCGAACGACGCGAAGAAAAAGTTGTGCCACTTCATCAGCATACTCTTTACCGTCGCGGCATAGTATAGATTTGCGAATCCTTCTTGGTCGAGCCGGAAGAAATGCAAAAAGAGCGCGAGGCAAAGAATCGCGCTGAGAGAAAAATATTGAAACACGCGCGCGGTCACGGTTGATCGCGTGATCGGCGTAATCGTTACATCATTGGCAGTGATTTCCATAGTCGCTCCGGGATGGGTGTCTTGCTTATCGCAGAATACCGCGCACGAAAACATTCAACAAGAACATTCCGACGATACACGCGAGGACCAGGAAGGCGATCAGCGAACACCCCATTCCATAGATGCGTCGTCCCAGCGGTCTGCCGCGCCACAACATCGGGCGCGGTCGCCAAAAGCGGCGTGGTCGAAACATGGCTGCTCCTTCAATACCTTCATCAGAATCCAGGTTTCTCGAAGAAACCTGGATCCTATCTCCGATTGGAAATTTGCGTTACGGTTTCGGATGTTGCTTGAAAAACTCCCACATCACATCGGTCGCGGAAATATCCGCCTTCGGATCGTCCGCCCACACCGTTCCACGCGCGCCGCGGGGCCAAGCGTGTCCGAAATCTTTCAGCGTGAACAACGTCACATCCGCGTTATTGCGACAGCTCGTGTACGATTCAGTGCTCACCTTACCGCGTTCCGATTTTTGCGCGAGCGTGTTGCATTGATTCTGCTTGACCCAGAACGACATCGCGTACGCGACCGACTTGTCCTCGCGCGGATGCGAGTCGGCTTGGATTTTTGGAACGCCTCCGTTGTACAAAACGTGTTGGTCTGCTGTGCCATGGAATGCGATCACCGCGACGGGCTGTGCGGGTTTGCATTCGACGTTGAGCGCGCCCGCGACCGGCGCGATTGCCGCGAGTTGGTCGGACAGTTCGCACGCGAGTCGGTAGGACATCATTCCGCCGTTTGAAATCCCGGTCGCGTAAATGCGTTGCGGATTGATCGGGTACTCGCGTTGCAATTGTTCGATCAGCGCGCGAATAAATCCCACATCGTCCACCGTGTTGTCGAGCGCGTAACCGCAACAGTTGCCGGCATTCCAGGTGAGAATACGATCTTGCAATCGTCCGGTTCCATTCGGATAGACGACGATGAATTCTTCCTTGTCCGCGAGCGCGCTAAACCCGGTCATACGCGCGGCGTTATCGTCGTTGCCGCCGCCGCCGTGCAAAACGATCACGAGCGAATACGAATGTTCGTCGCCGATGCCGCGCGGCAAGTGCACCGTGTACGTGCGTTCGCGTCCGGCATGGGTGAGCGCGCGGTCGTAATCACCCGGTTTGAGTAACGCGTGGTCGGATGGTCGTGTTGTCGCTTGGTCAGGTGGTCGCGTAGTCGGCGCGGCATTACACGCGGTCGCGATGAGAACAAGTCCGAAGAGAGTAATGAATGTCCTGGTCATTATGCCTCCGAAAAGTGATGCGTGGTGCGTGAGCGCGTTCGTCACGCATCACTTTTCATCGTTTGAACAACTCTTGCGCGAATTGAATCAGCGTTTGCTCCCATTGCGGGTTGGTCATTTCGGGCAACATCGGGGGTGGATTTTTTACATCGTACGTTTGATTCGGCGCGAGATTGTTGAGCCGCACGAAGGAAACACCGCCTTTGATCGCCGCGTTGATCATGTCAAGCGCGTGATTGTTGTTTGGCTGAACGTGATCCTTTTCCGATTGGACGCGTTGGTACGGCACGCGAATTTTGCCGATGAAATTCACCGCCTCGCGTTCCGCCCACCAAACATTGTCCGTGCACGGTTGCCACTGAATTCGATTCGCGCCAGTCCCGCGACAACCCGTCGTCGTATAGTTGCGATCCGCCGGACCTTCCCAGTCCATCAAGAATTTTACCGGGAGATCGCTGTAACGCGCGAGCGCGCCGCTACCCATCGTGATGCCGTACGAGTACGTCGCAATGCCGATTTGTTGTGCGTCCACTTCGGGCAACGTCGCGGCAAAGCGAACGACCGCGGCGAGACCGTCTTGTTGCTTGTGCCCGTTGAAATCTTCTTGTCCCGTACTTTTGCCGCGACCATCCGGATCGAAAATCACCGCGAGGATGCCCGCGCTTGAGAAACGCAGTGCGTCGCCGATCAATGCGTTGGTATCGGCAGTGCCGCCGGGGACGAGGACAAGCGTGGGAGATTTTTTGCCGGCGGCATCTTTGGGCGCGAACACTTGTACGTACAATTTCACGTTCGTCGTCGGATTCGTCACCGAGTACGTTTTTGCGACGCTATCGGCAAGCGGCGGCGGCGTGATGTTCGCCCCAGGTTTCGCCGGCGGGGTAAAATTCGCGCCGGGTTTGGGCAGCGGCGTCCCACCCGGTTTTTGCGCGGGCGACTGGGGCGGAACTTTCTGCGCTGGTTGTCCCAGGTTATCCGTCGCCGCCGGTTTGATTTCGGCGGGAACCGGCGTGGATTGTGGCGCGCTGGAATTGCACGCGACAACGAAAACCAGGACGAGCATTGCGCAAACAAGTGTGCGTTTCATGGATGCTCCTTATTTTTTGAGGATCACGAGTTGCATCGTGTTGCCGCCGATTTCGATCACGGCTCCCGGCGACGCGAGCGATTGAACTTGCGCGCTCGCGTCGTTCACCTGCCAGATCGTGGTCGCGCGATTTTCCGCGCCCGCTATCGAGTACGTGGTCGCCGCGGCAGTTGGATTCGCGATCAGCAACGCACTTTCGCCCGCATCGTTTTTTCCGGCGAGCATCCACAGCGAGGTGTTCGGCGCGGCGGACACATTCACGCGTTGCGGATGATCGGCGAGTTTGGTCCATAGCGAAAACGCGAGCGCGATTCGTTTCGGTTTGCCGTCCGCGTAAAACATACCATAGAACGTCGGCGCGTCCAGCGCCGGATCGGGACCGCGATAAAACGTCGCGACCGCGACGCCGTTTTGTTGCATCGCGATCCACGCCGCGGTGAGAATCGCCGCGCCTTGTCCGCTGGTGCGCAGCGCGGTTGCCTCCGCGCCTTTCATCGCGTCGGATTTGGTCTGGGTGTTCCACTCGGTGACGTGTTGCGCCGTCTTGGTAAATCCGCGCGCGTCGAGTTCGCGGCGATAAAATTGCGCGGCGTTCGCCCAATCGTTCGGATCGTTCGAGTACATGTGCCAGGAAAAGAAATCGAGCGGCGCGTTCTTCTGTCTCACGTAATCGAGAAAATCCTGGGTCCACTTTTTGCCCTGCGGCGCGAGCGCGCCCGCCGGCGTCAATCCCGGCGCGCCGACGATCAGATCGGGGAAGGTTTGCTTGAGCGCGCGCGCGGTCTCGTCGTACAATTGGAAATACTCTTGCGCCGTGCGCGGCTTGCTCCAAAATTGCTGATTGTCCGGCTCGTTCCAGATTTCGACGTAGCGAAACTGGGTCGTGAATCCATTCCACTTGCCTTCGCGATAATGCCGAATCACCGCGACTGCCGCCTTGACCCAGTTCGCGCGTTCCTGCGCGTTCGCCGGCGGCTTGGCGTTATTGTACGAATCGCCGAGGCGCAAGTACGGTTCGAATCCACCGTTCACGATGGCGCGCCATATCGCATCGCTCTTGGTGAAATCGTACGATTTTTGATCGGCGGGATCGCGCGCGCGATCGGGATACATCACCGCCATGTCAAGCGGTCCGTAAAAATCGTGCGTGCGAACCAGGTTGACGCCGATTTGTTTGTACGCGTTCGCCAGGTCAGCGTTTTTCGGATCCGACCCGGCGGGCACAGGTCCGATGTTCACGCCAAGCAAGCGATTGATCGGCGCGTCCATCGCCGCGCCTAGCGTGATCGTAACCTGCGCGCGCGCGGCGATGCGAGTTGCCGTTGGTGTATTGGATTGCGCGCGTAAATTAGATGATGCGGTCGCTGTCGGCGTTGGCTGCGCGGTCGGCGTTGGTGTGGGGACGCACGCGGTCGCGATGAGAACAAGTCCGCTGAGAGCAAGGAATGTCCTGGTCATTGTGTCTCCGTCGAGTGATGTGTGAGGCGCGATGTGTGACGAACGCGTTTATGGTTCACGCAACTCGCAATTCGCATTTCGCATTTCCCACGACAACTCTTGCGCGGATTGTCTCATCCGCAAATGAGAGCGACCTGAGTCGCGTGTAATCGGCGCGTAAATTTCTTGTTGCCGCTTCGTCAATTCACATACTATGCAGAAGGGGCGTTCAATTGAACGCCCCTACGAAACGATCCGCAAGATTTGTCAGCCCGGCGTTATCGGGCGAACAACTCTTGCGCGTACTTGATGATGCGCGATTCGAGTTTGCGGTCTTGAAGTTCGGGCAACATCGCGGGCGGCGCGGCAGGATCATAGATTTGATTTGGCGAATCGTCGTTCAAGCGCACGAATGGCAGTTTAGCTTGCGCCGCCGCGTTGACCATCGCGAGCGCGTGCGAATTGTCCGGCTGAACGTGATCTATTTCGGATTGGATGCGCTGGTACGGTACGCGCACCCTGGCAATAAAATTCACGGCTTCGCGCTCGCGCCAGAATCCTTCGTCGGCGCACGACTGCCATTGAATGCCGCCCGGCGTATTGGCGCGACAACCCCCGGTCGTGTTATTGCGATTCGCCGGACCTTCCCAGTCTATCAAAAATTTCACCGGCACATCGGGATGGCGCGCGAGCGCGCCGGTTCCCATCGTAATGCCGTACGAGTACGTGACGAGTCCGATTTTTTTCGCATCCACCTGATCCAGGGTCGCGACAAATCGGAGAATCGCGGCGAGACCGTCCTGGTGCGCGCGCCCGTCATAGTTTTCGACGCCGCTACTCTTGCCGCGTCCATCGGGGTCGAACACGACGACCGCGAATCCGGCATTGGCAAACGTTTGCGCGCGATACGGCAAATCAGTAAAATTGTTGCTCGCCCCGATTCCACCCGGAACGAGAACGAGCGTCGGCAACTTGCCGCCCGTGTTTTTCGGCACGATCAGTTGGACGAACAAGTGCGCGTTGCTCATCGGATTCGTCACCCAGTACGAATTCGGCGCGTCAGCGGATTGCGGCGAGGGAACCGGTTTGGGTGTCGCGCGCGCGGTTTTCACGACTACTTGCAACGCGAGTTTCGAACCACCTTCGACGGATATTTCGTGCGCGCCCGCGGTCGCGTCTGTCGGCACCGTCATTTGCGTTTCGCAATGATTGCTCATGCAATTGAGCCGCGCGACCGGCTTGCCATCGAACACCAGTTGCCAGTCGCGCGCGGATTCGTTGTAACCACTGGGCGGCGTGAAAAGATATCCGCCTTTGCCGATCACGCGCACCACCTCGCCGGGCGCGGCTTGGGTCGGGGCGAGTTCCGTCAACGTGGGTGGAACCGGTGTGAGTGGAGGTAAGGTGGTCGGCGCGCGGGTGGAGGTCGCGCACGCCGTCGCGATCAAAACCAGGACTAGGAGAGCAAACTGTTTCATACGCGATCTCTTTTCACCCTATCTTCGCCACACGCGGATTTTGTTTGGCAATTCTGGAAAATTAGACTTTATCGGAAACAACTTTTACCTCTCGCCAAGACGCAAAGCACGCAAAGAATCATCTTAAAAAAACTTGGCGTTCTTGGCGGCTTGGCGAGAAAGGTCTTATTCCCGATAATGTCTATTGCCCTACGATCCGTTACTTGAACAAGACGTTTTCGGTCGTGCGACAATTCGCGCCCGCGCACGTCGTCATCTGCTTGAGCCGCGCAGCGAGTTGAGTCAACAAGGCAGCGTCCGCTTTTGCCGCGAGGTTCTGCAATTCGTACGGATCGCTTTTGATATTATACAACTCTTTTTCGCCGGTGACATATTCGACATAGAGATAATCGTTTGTGCGCAGACCGCGATACGATGGCACGCCGAGCGGCGCGCGGTTGGCGGCAGTCGGCGTCGCCGCCTCCTCGTCATCCGCGTCCGGCGGTTCGAGCAACTCGGGCGGTGTGTTGACCACTTGGCGCGCGGCGCGCGTTTGAATCTGCGAAGTGATCAAACCATTCTCGACGAGGAAGCATTGTCGCCATTCGCGCGGCGGATTGCTCCTCCACAATGCCGCGAGCGAACGACCATCCACAAAACCTGGGGCAGTCGCGCCCGCAAGGTCTGCCCAAGTCGGCGCGAGGTCAATGTTGCCGGTCAAGTAGTCGAGCGATTTGCCGGCGGGTACGCCGGGTCCGCGCACGATCATCGTCACGCGAATTTCTTCTTCGTACGGCGCGACCTTGCCGGTCAGCTGGCGATGATTGCCCAGGTGAAAACCATTGTCCGATGTGAAAAAGATGTACGTGTTGTCGAGTTGCCCGGTCGTCTTGAGCGTGTTGACGAGTGTTTCGATCATGTCGTCCACCGCTTGCAACGATTGCAAACGCTTACGATAGTCCTCGGTCAAGCGCGTGATTTCACGCGCGGTCAGTTTGGAACGATTGCGGATGTACGCCGGTTTGTCGCTCACATCGTCTTCGTTAAAATTCGCCGAGCGCGGCACGGTGACATCGAGAAACATTTTTTCGTGGCGCGGCGCGGGCGTCGCCGGACCGTGCGGTGCGTACACCGACACGTACGCGAAAAATGGTTTCCCGTCTTTGGCTGTTCGCGTAATGAAATCCGCGGTCTTGCGCGCGTACACATCGGTGCCGTAATCTTCCGGCTTGTTGCCGTATGCAACCTGTTTGCCGGTTTCGTTCAAGGTATAGTTGTATTCGCCGTACGCGTTCCCTTTCATCGCGCTGTACCATTCCGTCCAGCCCGGCGGAATATACATCAAGTTGGAACGATCCGGATATCCGTTCAGATATTTGCCGGCGAGCATCGTGCGATAACCCGCGCTCTGCAACCACGTCGCAATCGTGGATTGCTCTTCGCCGAGTTGGAAAAATTTTTGAAATCCGCCGGACGGCGGCGTGTTGCCGAGAATCTGGGTGTTGTGCGCGTACTGTCCGCGCAAAATTTCGGTGCGCGAGGGACAGCAGAGCGGCATGTTGATGAAAAAGTTGGTGAATGTCGTACCCTGGTCGGTCATCAACGATTTGAGTTTGGGCATGAAGGGAATGGACGCCGCGTCCAAATCGTCGGTGAGAATGAAAATGATGTTGGGTTGTTTAGTTGGTTGGTTGGTTGGTTGGGTAGTTGGGGTGCTGGGTGGTTGGGTAGTTGGATCGTTGGCGCGGACGATGGTTGGCGGCGCAACCGTTGGGCTTGCCGGTTGGCTCGTCGGTAGGGCGGTTGGCGCGAGTGGTTGCGTAGGCGCGCTACACGCGGCAAGAGCTGTGATCACGATCAAAACCGAAACAGCGAATAGTGGGTTCTTCATTTTTTTCTCCCGATGAGTACGAGTCTTTACGCGTCACTCTATCTCTACACAATGAAAGACAGATGAATCATTTGCAAACACCGTGTAAAATTCCGTGTCGTTTATTTGCCAAATCAACCACTCTTTGCTATAATCGTCGGCGGAAATCGGGGCGTAGCGCAGCCCGGTAGCGCACTTGTATGGGGTACAAGTGGTCGGAGGTTCAAATCCTCTCGCCCCGACACTCCTAGTCTTGGATGCCTCCCCTCAGCGCCGAGAGGTCGCATCTTGGACTCGTAAATGAAAAGTCGAGGCGCATCACCTCGGCTTTATTTTATTCCAAACCGTTTGTAGATGAAATGGGACAAATAGACAGCGTAGTCCAAGTCCAGGAATCCAAACCGCTCACCCGCGATGACACGATTTTGGCGAACAGCGCGCGTGTGATTCCTCTGCTCGCCGACCTGAGTCGCGCGGATATTTTTCTCGGCGCGTTGCGCGGCAACGCGCGCGTCGAAATCCTCGCGCAGGCGCGACCGCATTCGGTCGTGCCGATTCATCGCGAGACGCTCGCCGGCGGCGACTTGAATCGCGCGAACGCGAACGCGCTCTTTCGCGCCCTGACCGAACGACAGTACATCCGCACACAGCGCGATTACGCGATTTCCGATCACACATCGTCCGAAGGCGCGCTCGCGCCGGTCGTCCAGGAAGCGTACCCGATCGAGAATTCGACCGGCAAAGTGATCGGCGGTTTGTTGATCGAAACGAACCTGCTCGAAAGCGAACGGCTCAAACGGCGCAGCGAGTTTTTTCAGCGCGGACTCAGGTTGTTTCAACAGATGACTCTGCGCGGCGAGCCGCTGGGCATCGAAACGCTCGCGCCGTTCGGCGAACACGACGGCATTTTGTTGATGGACGCCGAGGGCGTGATTCGTTACATGAGCGGCATCGCAGTGAATTTGTATCGCAACATCGGCTACGGCGAACCGCTCGCCGGCAAACTGCTCAGTTATCTCGAAATGCACGACGACGAGTTGGTGAGCCGCGCGATCAAAGAACGCACGTGCGCGCAACTCGAAATCGAAGAGCGCGGGCGCACCTGGATTAAAAAGGCAATTCCGCTTGTGCGGTACGAACGCGGCGCGCTGTTCAGCGGCACGCGCGCGCAACCCGCCGGCGCGTTTCTGCTGATTCACGACGCGACCGACGCGCGGCGTCGCCAGCGCGAACTGCTCGTCAAGACGACGATGATCAAAGAGATGCATCATCGCGTCAAGAACGACTTGCAAACCGTCGCGTCGCTATTGCGGATGCAATCGCGCCGCATGCAGACGACCGAAGCCAAGGGCGCGCTCGGCGAAGCGGTCAATCGCATTCTCAGCATCGCGGTGATTCACGAATTCTTGTCGGCGCAAGATTCGCGCGTGATCAATATTCGCGAGGTCGCGCAACGCATCTTGACGCAGATGCAAGCCGGCGTTCTCGATCCGGCGCGCCATTTCGCGCTGCAACTTGCCGGACCGAATATGTACTTGCCGGCGCGCCAAGCGACGAGTTGCGCGCTCGTCATCAACGAGTTGTTGCAGAACGCGTTGGAGCACGGCTATGATGCGCGCGCGGAAGGCGGCACGATCTCGCTGACCTTTCACGACGACGGCGATGCGGTGCGGATCGTCGTGCACGACGACGGGCAAGAACTGCCGCCCGGTTTTGATCTAGAACGACTCGATTCGCTCGGTCTGCGAATCGTTCAAATGTTAGTGACCCAGGACCTCAAAGGTCAATTCGATATGACAAGCGACCATGGCGTTTCCGCCATCGTGCGCTTTCCCAAGATTCCGCTTGGAGGCGAAGAATGGAACGAACCCGAGTAATCATTGCCGACGACGAATCGGTCATTCGCACCGACTTGCGCGAGATGCTCACCAATCTCGGCTATTTGGTCGTAGGCGAAGCCGGCGATGGCTTGAGCGCGGTGAATGCCGCGCGTGAATTGAAACCAGATGTCGTGATCATGGACATCAAGATGCCGGACATGGACGGCATCGAGGCGGCGAAGCTGATGACCCAGGAAAAGATCGCGCCGGTGTTACTGCTCACCGCGTACAGTCATCGCGATTTGGTCGAGCGGGCAAAGGAAGCCGGCGTGGTCGGCTATCTCGTCAAGCCGTTCCGCGAACAAGAGATCGCGCCGGCGATTGACATTGCGCTCGCGCGCTTTCAAGAGTTCCGCGAACTCGAAAAAGAAATGGGCGGGCTGAAGGAAACGCTCGAAACGCGCAAGTTGGTGGATCGCGCCAAGGGCATCTTGATGGATCAACAAGGATTGACCGAGCAAGAGGCGTTCCGCAAGATTCAAAAGATGAGCATGAACACGCGCAAGCCAATGAAGGACATCGCCGAGGCGATCATCCTGGCGCAGGAAGCGAAGACGTAACAATGAGAGACCCATCAGGTTTTGAAAACCTGATGGGTCTTTATCGTTTGAGACGAAAACCGAATCTGGTTTCCCGCACCTTCGAGTGCGGGAAGCAAGGCAATTCGAGCGTGAAAAAATTGCTTCACGTCAACCAGAATGTCGTGAAATATAAGTTTCGCGATGGGCGATTTCCGTTTGAATGTCCTGGGATGGCAAAGGTGGGTATTCAGATAGCCGATAGAGTGGACGCCCATCGCGAAACATACGCCGCCCAACAGCGCGCGCGGGAAAGCGCGTGACACCAGGACGTCGAAGCGCGCGCGCCGTCGTGCGGCTCTAACGTTTCCAGACATTCCGCTTGTTCAAGAGTCGCGTGACTCCACAGCCGTGATTTGCAAATACCTATTCATTACGAGGCAACTACCATGACAGAGATTTCTCCAGAAGCATCGTTTCAACCTGTGATCGAACGCATCAAGGAAAGACTGCGGGAAGAGCGGGAGACCTTTGACCAGCATAAAGCACATGAGAACCGCTGGTTTCTTCTGCGGCTAGTCATGGGATACTCATCGGTTATTCTCCTGACAGGAATCATGATAGTCTCATCATACATACTTTTCAACTTTGCATCCTTTTCAATTACGGTTGTTTCCCTTGCAGGGGCTGCTCTATTTGCCGACACACTTGGGCTGATAATCAGCATATGGAAAGTTGTGTTCAATCCTGATTTCATGACGAAGCTTGCTCCCATAACTCAATTAGAGGAAGCAGAAGCCAAATTCCTCGAAACCCCGACGGCTCCTTCAGCGAAAAGTGACCTCGCCATTCTTTCGGCAAAATATGGAGCGAACAACGGCTGGATGGATGTTGCCCCCGTGCTGCGAGCAAAGATAAAAGATGGCAAGCTTCAAATAAGTGTAACTAACGAAGAGCTTGGGGGTGATCCTACGCCAGGCGTAGTAAAGAAACTAGAAGTGACCTACGTTTATCGTGGACAAACCTATTCCAAGACAATACCTGAAACCGAAATGTTGTCGCTACCAGAACCATGATTCCGTGACGATAAGACTGAACATCTGGAAACACCTGCCCGCCGATTCCGCCACGTACGCGCCTTTTGGCGTGTGTGGTTTGCGCTGGCAAACGTGCTTGCATTTCGCAAGACACATTGCGGCGGGATCGGCGGGTGGTAACGTACGACACGCCTTTCCAAAGAGATAGGAGTGACACGAATGAGTCAAAAGAAATCGCAACCACCTATACGGAACAGTGCGAACTACTACCTTGTCAAGCCAAAGTCTGGAAAAGGCAGGCAGGTATTGGTTTTGCACGCGTGGTGGGGCTTGAATGAGTTTATCAAGGATTTCTGTAACCGTCTGGCGAAAGAAGGTTTTGTTGTGCTTGCGCCCGATTTATATCACGGCGCGGTGGCTTCAACAATCGAACAAGCAGAGAACCTCAGCTCCAATCTCAAACAAGATGTCGTCGCGAAAGAAATCACCCAAGCCGCGAGGCAGCTGCAAGCCATCAGCGGAACAAACACGCGCGAGATTGGGGTTATTGGATTTTCGCTTGGCGGGTATTGGGCACTCTGGTTAGCCGACCAGAAGCCCAATCCGGTTGTCGCGACAGTTGTGTTTTATGCCACCCGAAACGACGACTATGCTCAAAGCCATTCTGCCTTTCAGTTTCATCTTGCAGAGACTGACGATTACGAACCAACTTCAAAAGTCAAGAAACTTGAGAAGAGTCTCCGTGTAGCAGACAAGCCAGCCGAATTCTATTCTTACGCGGGCACTACGCATTGGTTTTTTGAGCGTGACCGAGCAGATGCTTACCATGCCGAATCCGCGAAACTGGCGTGGAATAGAACTGTAGATTTTCTCAAGGTGCATGTCAGCGAAATGTAGAGCGCGAGCCAGATGCGCGGCAGCAAACACGCGCACGCGGCTTGCTGAGTAGTTACATCGGTCTTTGGGTCGTTCATTCCGACATCACCACCGTCGCGTTCAGTCGCCCCTCACCGCGCGCGACTTGGACGCGCGCGCCATCTTGCGCGATTTCTCGTCTTGTGTAACCAAACGCGAGCGGCGCTTCGCGCTCGAACGACCAGACGGCGCTCGTGACCCAGCCGATTTCTTTGTCTTCTGCGAAAATCAAGTCGCCGCGTTCGGGCACGGTTTCACCTTCGATTTGCATCCGCACGAGCAAGCGATTGACGTGTCCGCGATTCTTGATGCGCGCGATGACTTCTTGCCCGGTATAACACCCCTTGTTCTCGGCGATGAACGCGTCGAGTCGCGCTTCGGGTGCGAGCATCGTCTCGTCAAAATCGTCGCCGAACCACGCAACCCCGGCTTCGATGCGCGCGACGTTCAGCGCGTCAAAGCCGATGGGCGCGGCAGTCCGCGCGGTCACCAAATCGTAAAAGATTTCGGCGTGCTCGCGCGGCACGAGCAGATCGTACCCGCCGAAGCCCGCGCGCGGATTTTGGACGACGATCAGTTCCTGGTCGAAGAATTTCATCGCGAAGAATTGGTACGGCGCAAGTTGGAACATGCCGCCGAGTGTTTGGTGCAACGCGCCGGGCGCGTTCGCGCCTTGCAGTGTGAACACCGCGTACGCGTCGCTCACATCGGTCAGCGTGACCTTTTCCCGAAAGATCGCACGCTGTAAATCACGTGCGAGTTTCGTTTTTGCAGACGCGCTCGTGTACAACAACAACGCGTCGTTCAGGACAAGCACGACAAAGTCCGCGGCAATGTGACCTTTCGCGTTGAGAAGCAAGCCGTACGCGCCATTTCCTGGCGCAATCGCTTGAACATTCGGCGTGACGAGTTTGTGCAGCCACGCGATGCGATCCGCGCCTTCGACGCGTAGCACGCCGAAAGGCGGCAAGTACGCGACGCCGGCTTCGCGCAGTGCGGCATAGTCGTTCGCCACATCGCCGAAATCGCGCACGAGTGTCGCGCCGTCGCGTTCGAAAAATCGCGCGCCGAGTTTTGCAAATCGTTCGTTCAGTGTTTCCATCATGCTAAACATTTTACCACAAAAATAAATTGTCGGGGCGATGCCTGCATCGCCCCGACATTCTACGATTCCACCTTGCCCGTTTCCGATGACTCTGTCGCCGGCGCGGGCGGCGGCGGAGCCGGCGGTGTGGGCGCAACCGGCGGCGCGGGTGGAGTCGGCAGCGTTGGCGTCACGGTTGCCGGCGCGAGCGATGGATACGCGCGCGTGCCGAATCGCGTCAGGACGACCGCACCCAGTCCCATTATCGCGACGATCAAACCGGCGAGCCAGCCAATGATCGGTGCGGCGCTCAGCAATGCGAGCAAGAATACTCCGACTACCGCCGCGATTACAACATTGTCCGCCTGGCGCACATGCAACGCATTCATCACGCGTTCGCCGACCAGCCAGCCGAGCGCGACCCAGCCCACGAGCGTCGCGATGATGATCGCGAGCCAGACGAACACCGCAAAGGGTATACCGCAAATCGTAATCACCAGCAACAACGACAGTACGATCACAGCGATCCAGGTCAAGCATCCCACACCCAGACTCGGCAGAGCCGAACCTTGCGCGACCTGGGCAACTTGCTTCGTTTGCGAGGGCCAGAACGCGACCGTCAACGCACCAACCGCCGCGAGCGCAATCACACCCAGGACAACACGGACAAACCCAAAGAACACGTTGATCGGGTTAGCAAACCAATTGTAGCTAAACGGCGTCGGCGGCGTCGGGGCGCGCGGTGGGGTGATGCCCGATGTCCCGCGCGAAACAGTGCCGCGCACGACCGCACCCTCTTTGCGATCCAAGTTGCCGCCAATCGGCGCGACGTTGCCGCCGATCACCGCGGTAGATTCGAGCGTGATGTTGCCGCCGAACACCGCGACATCACCGAGCACCTCGCCAGCGATGTCGAGATTGCCGCCGAACACAACGATATCGTTCTGCACAACGGCTTTGTCTTCAATCACCACATCGCCGCCGGACGAAACAATATCGCGGCGAACTTGCGCGCCACTCTGGATCCGCGCGCCACATCCAAACAATAACACGCTGTTCACTGTCTCGTCTGCGCGAATCACGGTCGAGCCGCTCGTACACACACGGTCGCCTGCGCGCGATCCCTGCGCGAACGCCGGCGTCGCCGCGAATGCCACGAACACCAACATTACCAAAACCACCAAAATGCGTTTCATCGTTTTTCCTCCTGCAATGAAATGGAGGCGAACCTTGGAAAACCGATTGCCACGCGCGTCCACACCATCGTCATCGTCAACGCGATCAACGCGTACGCGACCCAGACCATCTCGTTGACGTTGCGCGTGATGGTCGTCCCGGCAATCCGGAACGCGTCGAGTACACCGCGCGCGTTCTCGAACACCGCCACGAGCGCCGTGATGCCTGACGCAACCGTACCGGCTTGGTCAGCCAGCGCGAACACCCATGCCGCGACTGAAACCGCGATGAGTGCGAACACAACGAGCGCCGCGACGACGAGCACAATTACGCCGATCACCGCACGGCGGCGCGCGCGCGCGCGTTCGTACGCTTCGATGCGCGTCATCACCCGCGCGGTAAAACCGGGCGTAGGTGACAACATGGTTTTGCGGGGAGTCATCATCGTTGACCTCCTGGGACGCGGAGCAAGGGTGCGTTGACGGAATCCGTCGTGTTCATCCAGGCGCGGGCGAGCACATGGCGCGCGCGGTGCAGTTTCACTTTGACCGCACTCGCCGAATCGCCGGTCGTGCGCGCAATATCTTCGATGGACTGGTCGTGCCAGTAGCGCAAGACGACTGCGAGTCGGCTCGGCGGCGCGAGTTGATCGAGCAGTTCCACGACCGCGCGTTCGTCCTCGTGACGAAACAATTCGTCGTCGGGCGTCGGCGCATCGCTCGGCAACACATCGCCTAGCGCATCCTCGTCGAGCGAAAGCCACTGGAGTTTGCGCCGGCGACGCAAGCGGTCAATGCAATAGTGCGCGTCAATCGAAAGCAGCCACGTCGCGAACTTGTCTTCGAGACGAAAACTTTTCAATTGCGTGTACGCGCGCAAGAAGGTTTCTTGCGCGGCATCTTCCGCGTCGTTTGGGTTGCCCAGCATCCGGTGCGCTAAATTGTACACCGGCGTCTGGTACTGTTCGACCAACTGCGCGAACGCGTGTTGATCGCCCCGTTGAGCGCGCTGGACGAGCACTGTGTCTTCCAACGTTTACCTCACCCCTACTTACGCACAAGGAGGAAAAAGGTTACAAGAGGACAGACGACGAATAACCGACGACCGCCGTCAAATCCAATCCATCACGCGATACAGACTGTCTACCCGCGCGTCCGCGTGTGATAAATCTTGATGCGCGGTGTACTGGTTCGGCACTGCAATGGCGCGCATCCCGGCGGCTTTGGCGGCGGTCACGCCGGTCGCGCTATCTTCGAGCGCGACACATTGCGCGGGCGCAACGCCAAGACGTTCCGCCGCGCGCAAGTACACATCCGGCGCGGGCTTGGAACGCGGCACATCCGTTCCCGCCACCACCGCGCGGAAACGCGGCGCGATGCCCAGCCCGCGCAAAATCGTTTCGACTTGTTGACGCGGCGAGCCGGACGCGACGGCAAGTGGAACCTCTCTCGCGCACAACTCGTCAAGCACATCGAACACGCCGGGCATCGCGATCAGATTCGCCGGGTCGGCGATCAGGTCTTCGTAGATCGCTTCGCGTTGCGCGAGCACCGCGTCCGGCAACATCGGCAAGTTGAATCGTTCGATCAACCAACGCGTGTTGTCGGCGACCGGGATGCCCACAAAATATTTGCCGTACTCTTCGACGGTGAACTCGTGCTGAATGCCGTGATGCGCGAGAAACAAGGAGAACGCGCGTGAATGCAACGGTTCGCTGTCCACCATTAAACCATCGAGATCAAGAATGACTGCCTGGGTCTGTGTCATAATTCTCCAACCAAGTTTTATCGCGCGCCGCCCACGCGATTTGCCAGAGGTTGATCGCGTAGTGCGCGAGAAACGGCGCGAGCAAACTCGACGTGAGCAGAAACAAAATCGAAAATAGAAACCCGAGCGCGGCGGCGACGATCATGCCGAGCGCGCCTTGCGACACGTGCATCGCGCCGAACAACACCGACCACGCAAGCGCGAGCGCGAGCGGCGGCGCGAACGCCGCGAATCCGCCGAGCAAGAGCGCGCGAAACAAGAACTCTTCGAGCAGAACCGCCGTCGCGAGCGCGAACGGAATCGCAAACCACTCATCGCGCTGACGCGGGAGCACGCTCAACACGACGACCGGCGAATAGATGCGGCGTCCAAAGCGTGCGATCGCGCCGCGCGTGATGATGGGTAAACTGAACGCGCCGATCAAACCCGCCGCCAAACCGAGGACGACATCGCGCGCGAAATCGTGCGTTTGCCAGCCGAACACCGCGGACGGTTGTTCGCTGATCAATGCCAAGCCGAAACAAATCACGATGAGGACGACGCGCAACATATTTTCCGCCGGCATCAGCAAGAGGTTCTGTTCGAATTTTACGGCGCGCAAAACTTGCGCGGTGCGGTACGTCGCCCACGCGAGAAAAGCAAGGAGCAAGAGCGTGCCAATGCTAAAAATGATCATGGTGAAATCCAGTACGTAGTTTGGCAAGACCTTCCAGGTTTTGGAAACCTGGAAGGTCTGCCCGCGCTGCTGACATTGCCAAAGTAGAAAGCAGGGGCACACATGCACCCCTGCTTGTGACTCAACAGCTTGCCGGTCGCGCGCGGGAACTGCCGTTATCACGTTCGCGCGCCGGAATCATAACACACTCTCACGATGCGGTCAATTATTTCGGCGCGACGCCGAATTGGTACTCGGTTGGCTCGGTCGTCGTCGGCGCGAACGCCGCAATCACGAGCGTCGCCTTGGTAACATCCTTGCCGAAACCGGCAATCGTATAATTGCCGCGATTCTGCGCGTCGAGCGTCACGCGTTTGACGCGCGTCGTCGCGCCTTGCTCGATCACTTGCACGATGTACTTTTGCGGCAACACATTGTCGCTCCGCAGAAATCCCTTGGCATCCCAGCCGCTCGCGCCGCTCTCGATCGTATCGGTGAACGCGGCTTCCGGAATCGTGATGTCGTCAATCGCCCAGCCCGGTGTGTTGTACGCGTCGTCGGTGATGTACTCGAATCGCAATAACACGCGCTTGCCGGCATACGCCGACAAATCCATTTCTTCTTGCGTCCACTGCGCGGGCAACGCGTCATCCTTGACGCCGGACTTACCGGTCAATCCCGCGCCAAAATTCGCGCCATTCAGATTGGTCGTCACCGTGTTCTTGCCCGGCAAAATGTCCCAGGTTTTGCCGCCGTCGCTCGACACCTCGACGTAACCGTAATCGTAATCCTTCTCGATATCGAACCAGGTCCAAAAGCGCAGCGTCGCCCTGCCGGATACGCGCGTCAAGTCCACCTCGCGCGTCAGCGTCATGTTCGCCAGGTCGGCGCGATTCGAGTACCACACCCACCTGCCGCTGTGCGCGTCCGCCGCGATCAATTTCGCCGTCGTCGTGCCGGTGAAATAGACCGTCACATCGCCGACCGCGGGTTGCAGTGTAAAGTAATTTGCCGCGTACTCGCGTTGTTGATTCGTCCGCACATCCGGGTACGCATTCAACACCGGCTCGCGCGTGATGCGAAACGCGCCTTCGGAGGGATGCGCGTACTTGTTGCCGGCGACGCCGAGATCGTTGACATAGTTGGCAATCGCCCAGTCGGCGAACAACTCGTCCACGCGCATTCCATTCGCGCGGCGATCCAGCATCGTTTGCACCGCGCCGATCCCTTCCCGCGGCGCGAGCATCACATCGCGAATCGCGTCCGCTCCAAACCGATCGGCAATGTATCCGAAAAAGATGTACGCCGCACCGTAATGCGCCAGCGCGTCCTGCCCGGTTGCCCAGGTATTCAACTGAGTATTCGGGGTGCGCCCAAAATTATTGATCACACCGCCAACCGGATAACCGTTCACTTTGGTCGCGAGTTGCGCCATGCCTTCGTCAATCCAGCCCGTCGCGTAACGCGCTTGATAGTGATGAATCAAATGTTGAAATTCGTGCGCGAGGTCGGCTTGGTATTCCGAATCACCCGGCTTGACCGCGTCCGAGTTCATGAAAATGATGTTGCGCTGATTGCTGTATTGAGAAATCCCAATTGGGTGCATGTCCACACTGCTAAAGTAACCGGCGGCATCTTGAAAGCGCGCGTTCAAAATGTGAATCCGCGAATCGCCGTCCAACCCAGCTTTTGGCGAGCCAAAATATTTTTCATTCGTCGGATAGATTTTTGTGTCGAAGACGTCGGCGGCGCGTTTCAGCGCGACAAGATCGGTCGTGATGCCATCTTCGACCCAGACGTAGGCGCGTTGCGAAACGATCTGCAACGTCGCCGGCACCGTGCGATATTTGCCGGTCGCCATATCTTCGCTCACAAAAAAGTTTTCGCGCTGACCGACCTGACGCAAGCGCGCGACCGGCGTCGGTACGGGCGTGAGCAACGTGAGATTCTTGCGCAGGCGCGGCGTGATCTCGTACAAATTGCGCGATGGAATCAGCGTGCGGTCGAGCGCGGTCGCCGTGTCAATGGACACCGCCACGAGCGGTGTCACCGGCGGGACGCGCGTCGCCGTTGGCGCAACAAGCGTCGGCTGATTGGGCGGCGGGATCGTCGGCACGATCACCGGCGTCCGACGTTCATCCAGAATCAATCGCGTCGCCGTCGCGCGCGCGATATTCGTCGGCGTTGCTTGAGACGCGAACGAAAAACCCCACACGCCGATGCCGGCAACGACCACGCACACACATAACAGGACAACGATTGCCCAAACAAGTTTTCGATTCATCCATTCATCTCCCTCGGAGCGCGCCAATTATAGCACATCTGAAAACAAAAAGGCAGACACGGCGTATGATACGCGTGTCTGCCTTTTGAATTCGCGCGCGTTCAGTCGTCGCGCGGATCGCCGGGTTTGGACGATGCGTCGAGAAAAACCACGCGCATCAATTCGTCCCCGGAATCGTCCAGGCGCGATGCCGAGTCATCACATTCGATCTCGCCCGGCTCGCCCAGGTGTGGCTGGTTGGGACAAGCGACGAGGCACAACGTGAGCGGCGCGCCATAACAACTCGCCGCGCACTTGAATGTGATCATTGCCGCGCCTAGTGATCGTGATGCGGCGCGGGCGCGTCTTGCTCCGTCCACGCGCCGGCGAGCAGCGGCAATTGCTGAGGTTTGTGAATCAGCAAAGGCAATCCTTGCGGACAAATCCAGAATTGCTTGTCGGCATAATGCAAACTGAGCAAAGGCACCTCGCCGCTCGTTCGTCCGCAGTGCAAACAGCGTACACTATCTTGACTCATGGTTCTCCTTTTCGGTAAAGTTGACTTGCGCGATTATCGCATTCAACCTTGCGAAGGTTTTTCGTTCGCCCGATTATCGCGTCAAACGGCGGACGCGTCTATGACTTTAGTCGCACGCGCATTTCGCGCGATGCTTTCGATGTGGCGCGTATCTGTGCCGCAACATCCGCCGAGAATGCGCGCGCCAAACTCGCGATGAATGCCCGCCATCAGCGCGCCGAAGGGTTCTGGCTCTTCCGAATCCAATTCCGCCAATCCATCCAATTCTTCGGGACTCTTGGACGACGTGTTCGCCTGCAAACCAATCACGCGCGATGCGAGCGCATGTTTGGCGATCTCGTCGTTCACGAGCGCCTGACTGAAAACCGCCGGATGCACGCAGTTCACTTGGTATCCGAACGGCGGTCGCGCGACACTTGAATCAATTTCCTGAATCGCGCGATGTAACGGCGTACCGTCCAAAATTTGTCCGTTGGAGCGCACGACGAAACTCAGGATGTACGGCGATGCCACGCGCGCCATCGCGATCGCAATGCCGAATGCTTCGGAAAACGCGGGCAAGGTCGCCGCGAGAATGTAATCAGGATTCGTTTCGGCAATCGCTTCGATTTGGTATGCGTGAAACAATGCGGCGCGCTCCTTATCCAGCGCCTCCGCCGGTTTGTACGCATCGCCGCGCGGTCCGATATCCGCGCCGACAAAGATGGGCGCGTCCGTACTCGCGTAGCTCGCGCAAATCGCGCGCAAAAAGCGTATGTTGTCCTGATTCACCGCGCGATCATGAAACGCGGAATGCTCAATGCGCTCGCGACTCGCGCGCCAAGTGTCCGCGAGCGCGAGCATCGGCAGATGATAATGTTGTCCAACGTCGAGATACTCGCGATGCACCTGCTCCAAAATCTGCGCCGACCCAGGATCGTAGACGAGCGTCGCGTGCGCGAGAAACGGATCGAACTGGATCGCCGGATGCCGGCGCAATCGTTCGTAGACCGAACCCTCGGTCAGAATCAAATCGGTGTTGGCAAAGAACGTTTCAAAATTCATTTCGTTCCCTTGAAAATACCCCTCCCTAACCCTCCCCTTGCAAAGGGGAGGGAAGGGTGGGGTGTCTGGATTTTCATTCGACCGCTGGTGCGCCAACGGCGAATGAACAACTTCTCTGAAAATAGGACGCGGATTAACGCGGACAAACGCGGATAAAAATAAACATCCGCGCTTGTCCGCGCTTGTCCGCGTCCCAAAATTTATCTCATTGCCGCGTCCAACGCCGAATCATTTCGCGCTGTTCATTCACCCACGCATTGAGGTCGAGCAAACGAATGCTCTCCTTGATCGGACGCGTCTGCAATTTGTTCAACGTCTCGCGCAACGGTCGCCCGGACGCGCGTATCAATTCAAGACGGCGCGACAAATAGCGATGCAAAATCGCCGCGTCGGGCGGATCGAGTTGCAGTTGGAAACGTTCGCGCGCGATTTCGCGCCAGTCGAACTGCGCGAGTTTTTCGAGATGCGCCAAGCCAACCGCGCTGATGCGTTGAATCGGGTTCTCGAATTGACCCAGTTGCTCGCGCAGTTGCGCGATGTCAACGATGCGTCGCGCGGTACGCGTCACGTCGAGCGGCAAGCCGCCCATGTTGTACTCGAACGGGACCGAGTAGATCGGTTTGCCGGCAAGCGCGTACATTTCACACCACGCGTATTTGAACGCGAGCGGCAACAAACCGTCTTTTTCAACACGCCGCAAGGAAACCGGAATCGCCGCGCGTGTGAGTACGCCAAACTCGCCGTACTTCGCCGCGCGTTGAACGTAATCATGGTCTTCCGCCATCACAATCGCTTCGTCAAAACCGCCAATCGCTTGGTGCACCGCGCGGCGGACGATAATACAAAAGCCGGGCGCGTGCGGCGAAAACGGTTGCACAACTTGAAGATAGAGATTCGCCACCTCGACCATCACCTTGTCCGGCAATGCGTCTTCAAGCGGCGCGATCAACGTCGTGGCGACTACATAGTTCGATTCGGTAAATTCGTCGAGCGCCGTCGCGATGAACTCGCGCGCGGGCAGCACATCCGCGTCGAGAAACAAGAACACGTCGCCGGTCGCGGCGCGTGCACCGGAGTTGCGTCCCGCGCCGGGCTTGCCACCGGGCACGACGTGCGCGCCGTACTCGCGCGCCAACTCGATGGTGCCATCGGTCGAGCCGGCGTCCGCGACGATGATTTCGTCCGGCGCGCACGTTTGCATTCTCAACGCGCGCAGAAGTTGCGGCAAGGTTTGCGCTTCGTTGAGCGCGGGGATGATCACGGAAAGTCGCGGCATCTTCATTCCACCCGCGTCACCGTTACATCGCGCGCCCCGGCATAGCGCAAAGCGCGCACCACTGCGTCTTGGGTAACCCCGTCCACGAGCGCGATGACGTTGCCGCCGCGTCCGCCGCCGGAGAGTTTCGCGCCGCGCGCGCCCGCGCGCCGAGCCGCGTCCACGAGCGTTTCGATTTCCGGCGACGACACGTCAATCGCGCGCAAGAGTGCCTGGTTCGCGTTCATCAACTCGCCGAGCGCGTCCGCATTCCCCTGCTCGATTGCCGCGCGCGCATCACGCGCAATCGCGCCGATGTGGTCGAAGATGGTTTCGTACTCGACGCGATTTTGTTCCCACGCGCGGCGCACATCGCCAACCGCGACTTTGGTCAGTGCGGGAACGCCGGTGTCCGCGATGATTATCGTGAATGGTCGCGCGACGCGAAACGATTCGATGGGCTGACCGCGCACAAAGTACACCGGTTGTTCGAACGCGATGACCGTATTGTCAATGCCGCTCGGCGTGCCGTGATGCAATTGTTCGACTTTATACGCGAGCGTGGAAATGTCGTCGCGTGATACATCGCGCCTGAAATGCACGGCAAGCGCGCGCGCGACCGCAACCGACACCGCCGCGCCGCTCCCCAACCCGCGCGCGACCGGAATCGTCGAACGAACTTGCACGTTGAATCCGCCCGACGCGACGCCGAGATGCGTGCACGTCGCGCGAATGATCGCGGCAAGCGGATCGTCGTCCGCCGCGCCGCGCAGTGTGAACGCGCGCGCAATGTCCGGCGCGTCAATCGTCACATCGTCATCACGCGTTACGGTGACAGTCGCTTCGGCACGCACCTGAAGTACCGGCATAGCAATCGCCGGGCGTCCGTAAACGACCGCATGTTCGCCAAAAAGAATGATTTTGCCCGGCGCGGATGCTTTGCTCAAAGTGAAACCCTTGTGGTAAAATGTAAGTGAAGATACACTCGATCATCGTACTACGGAGAACACAGATTTGTACTCCGTGGTAAAAATATTCAAGACCTAAACTAACACAAGTTGGGCAAGCAAGCAAGTAACTGGGGGAGGAATGGACGAGCCGCTTTTTATCGTGCTCAAACTCGCCAGTGTTGGCGCACTGATTTTCGCGAACGCGTTTTTTGTCGCGGCAGAAATCGGATTGATCAGTGTGCGGCGTACCCGCGTGGAACAACTCGCAACGGAAGGCGATTCCGCCGCGCGCGTGGTGCAAACCTTGTTGCGCGATCCGACCGGTTTTATCGCGACCGTACAGGTTGCCATCACCGGTGCGGGGCTGGGATTGGGGTGGATCGCAGAGCCGACGCTGGAAAGCATGATCGCGCCGATATTTGCTGGCATTGCGATTCCCGGACTTTCGTCCGTCGTCACGTTTCTCATCATCACTTATTTGGTGATTCTGCTTGGCGAGTTGCTACCCAAAGCGATTGCGTTGCGCTACACTGAACGCATCGCGTTGGCGGTCGGTTTACCCACGTTGATTTTTGGAAACATCTTTCGTCCGTTCGTGTGGCTGTTGAACCACAGCGCCGCGACGATCTTGCGTTTGTTTCATCTGCAATTGCCGACCGACGCGCAGATGGGGCACACCATCGAAGAATTGAAAATGCTCGTCAGCGCGAGCACCGAATCCGGCGAGTTGGAGCAACACGAAGAAAAAATGTTGCACAACGTGTTCGAGTTCGAAGATCGGTTGGTGCGCGAGTTGATGATCCCGCGCAACGAAATGACCGCGGTCGAAGAGAACACGACCATCGCCGAATTTCTGCAAACGTTCAGCGAGGTGCGTCACGCGCGTTACCCGATTTACGCGCAAACTTCGGACAACATCACCGGCTTTATCGCGATCAAAGATGTGTTGCGCGCGATTGCGTCCCAGGGCGCGCGCGCGCTTGACGCGGCGGTACGCGCACATGTGCGACCCGCGCTCTACGTGCCGGAATCGAAACGCGTCGGACGCCTATTCGCCGAGATGCAGTCGCAGAAAATTCACATCGCGATTGTGATTGACGAATTTGGCGGCACCGCCGGCATGGTCACGCTCGAAGATTTGGTCGAACGCATCGTGGGACGCTTGAGCGACGAGGTCGCACAAGAAGACCCGCTCGTCGAGACGATTGACGAGCACACGATGCAAGTGGACGCGCAGATGCAAGTCGAAGAAATGAACGAACAACTCGGCATTCACCTGCCCGAAAGCGACGGGTACGAAACCGTCGCCGGGTTTGTGTTGCACACGCTCCGCCACATTCCGAAAGAAGGCGAGCAGTTCAAATTCGAGAATCTCAAATTGACGATCACCGGCATGAGCGGACCGAAAATCGAAAAGGTGTTGATTACGCGATTGTAATGGCAGTAGACAAGGACACAGGTTGACAAGGAAATAGGTGAGCGTCTGTATCCTTGTTACATTCTTCTAGCCGGAGCAAGACACAATGCCTCCTGATTCACTCAAAGTACCCAAAGTACTCAAATTGTATTTGGAAATTACCCAGTATCCGATTCTCGCGCCGAAGATTCGCGCGCGCATGCGCGAGGAGTTGTTCACACGCGGCGTGATCACTCGGACGAATTTCGAAACTGAAGTCCGCACCAAAGCGGAGCAAACGCAACGCCTCGAAGGTCTCGATAACCCGCTGATCCAAGAACCGGCGGATGTGTGGGAACGGCGCAAGCAACAGACACGTGACTATCTCACCGATTTCTACTTTGCGTATAATCTGCCCCACGAATTGTTCGAAGGAATCGTCCAGAGCATCGTCGCCGAGCGCAACCCAAGCCAAAAAGTGTTTCTGACCTTCAACCCGGAACTCGCGCCGATTGATATGGTCCTCGCGCAAGGCGAACGCTACGAGGCGCTGCCGCAGAGCGAGCGCGCGCAAGCGCAACACCACATCCAAGAAATGGTCGTCGTCGTCCTCAAAACATTGATGACCGATCACCTGGGATTCATCCGCATTGCGAAGGAATGGTTCACGATTCACGACTTGAAAGAGATTCGTCAGCGACGCATCGGCGACGGCAAAATCGGCGGTAAAGCGGCAGGGATGTTGCTGGCATGGAAGATTCTCCAACGCGTCGCAGAACAAAGCGGCGCGCACGCGCCGGCAATCGTTTTACCGAACTCGTGGTACATCGGGTCAAGTATGTTGTACGAGTTCAACTCGCACAACAACTTGCTCTTTTCCGTGGATCAAAAGTACAAGCCGCTCGAACAAATCGAAGCCGAGTATCCTTCCATTGTCAAGGCGTATCTCGAATCGCGTTTGCCGGAAGAAATGAGCGAGCCATTGCGAGAGTTGCTCGCGCAGGTGGGCAAGCGCGCGCTCATCGTCCGTTCGTCGAGTTTGCTCGAAGACAATTTCGGCACCTCCTTCGCCGGCAAGTACGATAGTTTCTTTTGCCCGAATCAAGGCACGTTCGAACAAAATTTTGCGGCGTTGGCAACGGCGATCAAACGCACCTACGCGAGCGCGCTCAACCCAGACGCGCTGGCGTATCGCAAACGTATGCGCTTGATTGATTACGACGAGCGCATGGCGATTTTGATTCAAGAAGTGCAAGGCGAGCGCCGCGGCCGGTATTTGTTTCCCACGCTCGCGGGCGTGGCGTACAGTCGCAATCCGTTCCGGTGGAATCCGCAAATCCGCCGCGAGGATGGCTTTGTGCGCCTGGTCTGGGGCTTGGGCACGCGCGCGGTCGAACGCGTCGGCGCGGATTTCCCGCGCATGGTCGCGCTCAGCCACCCGCGCTTGCGCCCCGAAGTCGGCGCGGATGAATTACGCAAGCATTCGCAACGCTTCATTGATTTGATTGATCTCGAAAACAACATCCTGACCACCAGTCCGATTGCGTCCATCTTTTCAACCGACGACAAAGCCCTGCCGTACCTGGTTTCGGTAGACAAGGGCGATTACGTTCAATCGCTGTTTGCGGACCCGCTGCTCGAAGGCGCGGAAAATCTGTTGCTCACGTTCGATGGTCTCTTGCAGAAAACTGATTTTGTGACGGTGATGAAAACCTTACTCCAGCGTTTGGAACGCGAGTACGCGTTCCCGGTGGATGTCGAGTTCACAGCAGACATTTTGCAAAACTCGGACAAGCCGCGCGTGCGAGTGCACATCTTGCAGTGCCGTCCGCATACAAGTTACGAAACGGGAACCCGCATCGAACTGCCCGCGAACATTCCGGAAACCGACCAGGTCTTTTCGACGAATCGGCTCGTCCCCCAAGGACTCGTGCAGCGGATTCGGTACATCGTCTACGTGCATCCGGAAAAGTACAGCCAGCTCGGCGACCCCACATTGAAACTCGAACTTGCGCGCGTGATCGGACGCTTGAATCAACGGCTCGAAGGACAAACGTTCATCTTGATGGGTCCGGGGCGCTGGGGCAGTGCGAACATGGACCTGGGTCTCAAAGTGGGGTACGCGGACATCAACAACACGCGCGTGCTCGTCGAGATCGCGCTGCCGCGTGGGGAAGGCATTCCCGATGTGTCATACGGCACGCACTTTTTCCAAGATTTGGTGGAGGCGCACATCTATCCACTGCCGTTATTCCCGCACGAGCCAGGCACGTCGTTCAATCGCGCGTTCTTTACGCAAGCGCCCAATGTGTTAGCGCCGTTGTTGCCCGGCGATGCGGCGTATGCCGAATACATCAAAGTGATTGAAGTTCCCACGGTCGCGAATGGTCGTCACCTGGAAATTGTGATGGACGAAGAACGCGGCGAAGCGGTGGCGTACTTGAGGCGATACGAGGGTCATGGATAATCCGAGCATTACCGTACGACGACACTGGGTCGAACGCCGCCATTGGATTCAACTCGGCATCGTCGCCGTGATCGTGTTTCTGCTGGTGCCACACTTGGTCGGGGTGGATCGTGTGCTCGCCGCGTTGCGTCACGCGAACCCAGGATTTATCGCGTTAGCCATCGGCGCGGAGGTCCTGCGCTATGTTGCGAGTGCGAACTCGACGCGCGCGCTCGCGCGCATGTTCGAGCGCCACGTGCCGCTGTCGCCGCTGGTGCAAGCGTTCTTTGCCGGCGCGGCGGCGAATCGCATGGTGTCCACCGGCGGCGCGCCGGGAATGCTCGTGCGATTGCTCTGTCTGCGGCGGCATGGAGTGACGACCGGCTCGGTCGCCGCGATTTTCCTCATCGAGAATATCAATGGGTTGATCGTCGGCGTGCCGACCCTGCTCGTTGGTATCGCGCTGTTCGCGTCTACGCGCGCCGCGTTGCCGCTGGAACGCTATATCGGCGCGTTGCCGATTGGCGGCATCTTGCTCGTCGTCGTACTACTGTATCTTTACACGCGACGAACCTGGGTCGAGCGCGTCGCGTTGTGGTGTGCGCGCGGATTGGATCATCTCGCGCGACGCGTGCTGCATCGCGCGGTATTTCACCCGGAACGCGTGCTCAAATGGATCGGCGATTTTTACGATGGGATGACGCTCGCGGTGCGCTATCCGCTCCCCGCGACGATTTCGCTCGCGATGAATGTGGTGCGGAATTTTGCCGGCTTGCTCGCGCTCTATTCCGCGTTTCGCGCGGTGGATGCGACAATCGGTTGGGACGTGCTGATCCTGGTTTACACTTCGGCGAGTTTCTTGACGACGTTGAGCGCCGCGCCGGGTGAAGTTGCGATCATGGGGTCGGGCATCGTTCTGCTCGCGGCAACCGCCGGAATGCCGCAAGCCATCGCGATGACTGCGCTGTTGATTTCGCGTGCACTCGCGTTCTGGCTTCCACTGCCAATTGGTTATGCCGCGTTGTGGAATCTGATTCGGCAGGGGCACATCTGATGACTGACCGCCGACCACTGACCGCCGATAAAAATTGACAAACCCGCTTCCCCTGAAAAAAGGAAAGCGGGTTTTGCGTGTACCCCTGGGGAGACTCGGACTCCCGCACATGGCTCCGGAGGCCACTGCTCTAATCCACTGAGCTACAGGGGCGATTACGGTTGATAGTTTAGCACACTCGGCGCGATTTGGCAAAAGTAGTCGTCAGCCCACCGTCGTCAGTCGCCAGATAATCCCAGAGCGAACGAATGAGATACTATGCCGGATTCAACTCTGGAACATAATCATGCAAAAACTCCGGGCAGAAATCATAGCCATTGGGCTAGGTGATCCCGCCTCCTTCTTCGACAGTGACTTGCTTGAAATAATCCCAGCTTGCCAATGGCGCGGAGATTCCTTCGCCGATGAACGGACGCAGATCGAGATGCCTGGTTAACCCATCGGCAAAACGAATTCGCACAGTCATGCTGGTTGTGGCAGAACTTTAATTACTCGGTGCATTTTTATCTCCCTATGTCAACGGTTCAATCGAATTCAACTCGCGTTTTGCCTGTGCGCGTTCCCAGTCTTGCCGCAATTCCGCACGATGCAAAACAGCCCACTCAATCACGAGTCCTAGAACACGACGCGGCAAATCACCTTTCAGAATATCCAGGGTTTCGATTGCGATCTCTGCATTGAATTCGCCATACTGCACATGACGATACCAAGAAAGCGGCTTATTTCAGACTTGGTGACCTCGTTGACTGTTGATATTATATCACGCGCTTGCGAGCGAATCAAAGACCTGAAACCAGCATCAGTCGTCGGACAAATTCATGGGACGTTTCGCGAAATAGATCAAGTGCGTCGCGCAACTGCAATCGCTCGCGCCGAAACGCGGCGCGATGACGCGCGCGCCCGGCATGGCGAGCGCGGCTTGCGCCCACAAACACTCCAAGCGATCTTCGCTTCGATGCGCCCACACTTCCTTGATACGCCCGTGCGCGAGCAAATAGTCAATGTGCCAGTGCATTTTCTTGTCGGGGCGAACGTGGCGCGCGAGGCGTTGCGCCAAACCGTTCATCGCACTGCCGACGTAGAGATAATAGCCGCGCGGAAACTTGAACTCGCTGAGCGCGCCGACGCGAATCGTTTGGGCGCGCGAAAGATGGATGACGAGCGTGTACGTGCCGCGCGTTCTGTGCGCGCGAGAGGATCGGTTTGGCATAGGAACTTGGTTCACCTATCGAAAAAAGCAATATGGGACGCGGATGAACGCGGATGAACGCGGATCAGTTTTTTATCTGCACTCGTCCGCCAATACCTTCGTCAAAATCACAAATTGATCCGCAAATAACGCGAATGAAACAAAAAATTCGCGAAGATTCGCGAGATTCGCGGATGAAAAAATTAATTGGCGAAGGTATCGGTCCGCGTCGTATATTTTTTATTCACGAACCGGTTGGAATCGGCAAGCCCTCCATCCGCATGATCTTGAGGGCGTTTGTCGTCGGACAGGGACCGCGGCGAATCTTGTAGTCGAACACCAATTTGCCGTCGGCAACCTCATCGCGGAAATGATAGTTGCGTACCTGCGGACGTTGCTCGGCAAGCCCAGCCAGTTCGAGATCGTGCGTCGCCAACAGCCCAACGCCATTCTCGCCGAGTAACGCTTGAATGTAGGCACGACTACCCAGGAATCGTTCGCGATTATTCGTGCCGCGAAAAATCTCGTCAATCAGGTACAGCAACGGCGAATCATCGCGCGTTTTCAGTTCTTCGAGCAAACGCTTGAGGCATTTGACCTCCGCGTAAAAGTACGAGAACCCATCGGTGATCGAGTCGGTGATGTGGATGCAGGTCGCTAATCGAAATGGGAACGCGCGAAAATGCGTGGCGACGACCGGCGCGCCGGCATACGCGAGACACAGGTTGATACCGACTGATTTGAGAAACGTACTTTTCCCCGCCATGTTCGAGCCGGTAATAATCGCCAACTCGCCCAGCGCGTCGAACAGAAAATCATTGCGGACGCTCTGCGCGTGCGGAATTAAAGGATGACCCAGGTTTTGGACGGCGAGAATCGGCTGGGCGTCGCGCGTGATGTCGGGAAACGTGTACGCGGGATTCAGGTATGCAAAATTCGCGAGCGCCATGTACGCGTCCAACTCGTAGCACACGCGCATCCACGTCGGGAACAACTCGACGACCTGAGCGCGGGAGCGAACCGTGAGATACGCAAAGAAGAAATCCCAGGGCGCGATGAGATTGAGCGCCAGCCCGAACACGGGATTCATGCGCAGACCCACGCCGACCGCGACGAGTCTGAGTTTGCGCGTGTACGCGGATGGCGGATGCGCGGCATCGCACAACGGCGCGCACAAGCGCGCGAGATGCTCGCGCGAGCCAAGTGGAACATTCTCCAGAAAATTGAGAATCACGCTAAACCGGTCGAGTTCCGCGGACATCCGCGATAACGCGCCAAAGATCGTGGTGAGCCACGCTTGATTGAAAATGTAAAACGCCAGATAGAACAAAAGAGAGAAAATCCAGTATGCCGGGAAACCAGCCCAAAGGTTCAAGGCGACGAGAATAAAATTGAGCGCGACCAGTCCGGTCGCGGCAGGCAAAGCCCATTTCAAACGATGCGCGTCAAACGCCACCGATAACCACTGCACCAGTTTCTCGCCCTCCAACGGCTCGCGCAAGACCAGGCGAAACGTAAGCCCAAATCGTTCGCGCAAGCGCGCGAACGAAACCAACTCGCGCACGATACTCTGGCGCGCGTGAACTTGCTCGAGCGCCGGATGATCCTGGGTCAGCCAATCGGCAAGGAGTTGACTCGCTTGGCGCGACAGTGTCGTGTCAAGTAAATGGTGCAACGAACGCGGTCCGGTGAGATCGAGGTCAAGCGCGAGTGTTTTCGCGCGCGCGTGGGCAAACGTCAAGTTCGCCATGTGCTCCCAGTCGTGCGTCATCCGCGCGAGTTGGTCGGAACGAATCGCGCGCGATGTAGTGAACGTGTCCACCCAGCGTTCCAATCGTTGGTGATACAACACGACCGCGAGAAAAATCATCGCGGCGACGGCAAACACGCTCCACCCGGCGAGCGCGTTTACTTGCGCGCCGATGCTTACCGCCGCGCCCAGCCCGGCAAAAAAGGTGCCGACGCGCAACCACGACACTTGGTTGCTCAAGATTCGCAAGGGAACAAGTCGCCGTTCCAATCGTTTGATTTCGCGTTCAATCGCGCGCTGGCGCGCTGAGCGTACTGCTATCTGATCACGCATCACGCATCACTCGTCTTTTGTTTCGGATTCATCCGCGTATCAATCCCCAGTCTTTGATTCTGTTTCACCATTTGAATTGTCATCGCGATGCGCCGCGCACGCGTTTCTTCGCGCTTGGCTTCGGTAATCCAATAGATGAATTGCCGCTTGTGCGATGGCGCGAGTTTGTCAAAATTCTGTTGCGCTTGTTTGTCTGCCGCGAGCGCGCGTTTCAGTTCGAGCGGAATGTTCGTCGTGTCCTCGCGGATCGTCGCCTTGTCCCATTCGCCATTTTGTTTCGCCTCGTGAATCTTGGCAAGTCCCGCATCCGTCATTCGTCCCTGCGCGATCATTTTCGCGACGCGTTTTTTGTTCGACTCTGACCAAATACTTCCTTTGCGGCGCGGCGAAAATCGCTGCGCGTATTTCTCGCCGTCAATGCCTTTGGCGATACCATCAATCCAGCCAAAGCACAACGCTTCTTCGACGGCTTCATCGTACGAGACACTCGCCTTGCCGCTATTCTTTTTGTAGAGCACGACCCACAGTTCAGTTTCGCGCGCGTAATTCTTTGCCAGCCACGCGTGCCAAGCATCACGATTTTTGAAACTCTTGCGTTTAACGATTTCGACCATATCTCGAACTCCTAACGATGTACGCGCTGATCGCGAACAACCGCCCGCAGTTTATCACGTTCGCCCAGTGAAAGCAACATTTTGGCGCGGTTTTGATGTTGTGGTATAATGTTCATCAAAGGATGAAGGCAGAAGGATGAAGGATGAAAAACAATAGTGTTTCATCCTTCATCCTTTATCCTTCTGCCTTTGTTTGTAACCTTTTTATGGAGGCAGTGAAGCCCTATGAATGAGTACAAGGCGGACAAGATCCGCAACATCGTTTTGGTAGGACACTCGAGTTCTGGCAAGACCTCGCTCGCCGAAGCGCTCCTCTTTAACACTGGCGCCGTGACGCGGCTCGGTAAGGTAGACGACAACACCAGCGTCTCGGATTTTGACCCCGAAGAACAACGCCGCAAGATTTCGATCAACACCTCGCTCGTCCCCTGCGAATGGAACGGCTACAAGATCAATGTGCTAGACACGCCCGGCTATATGGACTTTGCCGGCGAAGTCAAAAGCGCGTTGCGCGTCGCCGAATGCGTCGTCGTGATGGTGGACGCGGTGAGCGGTGTCGAAGTAGGCACCGAGTTAGTGTGGCAGTACGCCGACGAAATGAAACTACCGCGCATCATCATCATCAACAAACTCGACCGCGAGAATGCGGATTATGATCGCGTGCTCGCGCAATTGCGCGAACGCTTCGGCAAGAGCGTCGTCTCATTGCAAATTCCGGTCGGCAAGGAAGCGAATTTCAAAGGCGAAGTCAACGTCGTCAATCGCAAAGCATTCATCGGCGAAAAAGAAGGCGCGGTGCCCGGCGATTTGTCCGCGCGCCTCGAAGATGAACGCGTCAAACTGACCGAAGTCGCCGCGGAAGCGGACGACAAGTTGATCGAGAAATTTTTGAACGGCGAAGAACTGACCGAGGACGAAATTCGCCTGGGCTTGAAACTGGGTCTCCGCGCGGGCACGCTCGTGCCGGTCTTGTGCGCGTCGGCGACCCAGAACATCGGCGTGCAGTACCTTTTCAAATTCTTTGCCGATTATCTCCCCGCGCCGCTCGAAGGCGCGCCCGTCACCGCCAAGAACCTCGCGACGCAAAAAGACGAGAAACTCACCGTGAGTGAAACCGGTAATCTCGCCGCGTTCGTGTTCAAGACGATGGCGGACCCGTACGTTGGCAAGCTCACCTATTTCCGCGTCTACTCGGGCGCGCTGGAATCGAACTCGAGTACCTTCAACGCCCGCACGAGCGCGACCGAACGCATCGGTCAACTCTACGTGTTACGCGGCAAGGAACAAATTTCGGTCGCGAAAATTAACGCGGGCGACATTGGCGCGGTCGCAAAACTGCAAGAGACTGCGACGGGCGATACCTTCTGCGACAAGGCGCACGCGCTCGCGTTGTCGCCGGTGGCGTACCCCAATCCAGTCTACTCGGTTTCGCTCACGCCAAAAACCAAGACCGACCTCGACAAGATGGGCACGGCGTTGCAACGCCTCGTCGAAGAAGACCCGACGTTGCGCGTGTATCGCGAGCACGACACGAACGAAACGATCATGTCGGGCATGGGCGATTCGCACGTGGATGTCGCGGTGCGTCGCTTGAAACAAAAATTTGGCGTCGAGTTGTTGACCGGCGTGCCGAAAATTCCGTACAAAGAATCCATCACCAAGACCGCCAAAGTGCAAGGTCGTCACAAGAAACAGACTGGCGGGCGCGGTCAGTTCGGCGATGCCTGGATTCGGTTCGAGCCGTTGCCGCGCGGCACAGGGTTTGAATTTACCGAAGAAGTGTTTGGCGGCGCAGTGCCCCACTCGTTCATCCCCGCAGTCGAAAAAGGGATGCGCGAAATTCTCAACAAGGGTGTGCTTGCCGGCTTTCCGACGATTGATTTTCGCGCGGTGTTGTACGACGGTTCGTACCATCCGGTAGACTCGTCCGAAATCGCGTTCAAGTTGGCGGCGCACAAGGCGTTCAAGAGCGGGATGCCGCTTGCCGGTCCCGTGTTGCTCGAACCCGTGATGAATTTCGTCATCACCGTGCCGGAAAACTTTATGGGCGACGTGCTCGGCGACTTGAATACGAAACGCGCGCGTGTGCAAGGCATGGATCAGAAAGGCGCGTGGAGCGTCGTCACCGCGCAAGCGCCGCTCGCCGAAATGCAACGCTATGCGACCGACCTCCGTTCGATGACCCAGGGTCGCGGGTACTTTACGATGGAATTCAGCCACCTCGATCCCGTGCCCAGTCATATCGCCTCCCAGATTATTGAAAAGGCAAAGAAGGAACGCGCGGGCGAAGAGGAAGCAGAAGACGAAGAATAGAACACGATCAACCTTGCGAAGGTTGAGAACCTTCGCAAGGTTTTTTTATTTCACCCATTGACAGCGCGCGTCTCTTTCGCTACAATCGCGCGCAAAATTGAAACGCAAGTTTCCAACTTGCCAGGAGGACAAGCTATGTTTCGTCGTTTGTATGCGTTTCGCGCGTTCGCGATCTTACTCGCGATTCTCGCGCTGCCCGCGCTCGCGTGCGAATTTTCGTTCTCGACCGCGAGCATCACGAACGGCGTGATGGCGCGCGAAGTCAAGGGCGACAACGTTGACCCGGTCGGCATCACCGACGCGTTTCCGCCCGACCAAGCCGTTTTTCACGCGGTCATTTCGATCAAGGATGCGCCAAAAGACACGTCGGTCAAAGTAGTGTGGACGGCGATTGACATTGGGAACGCCGGCGCGCCGAATAGCAAGATCGGCGAGTTCGAACTGAAAGCGGACGGCACGCGCAATCTTGATTTTACGTTCAAGCCGGACGCGGGACGTTTGCCGCCGGGCAGCTACAAAGTGGATGTGCAACTCAACGGCAAAACTGAGCGCACCCTCCAATTTTCCGTGACCGCGCCCACACCGACGCCAGTACCACCAACGGCAACGCCGCGTCCGCCAACCACGACGCCTGTACCCGCAACAGCAACACCACGTGCGGTCACCGCAACGCCGGCGGCAAAACCGTCCACGTTGGTTCGCAGTGTGACGCTGGCGACGGATGCTAAAGCGGACACCAAAGACCCCATCAACCCGACGACCGAATTTCAACCGAGCGCGACCTTCCACGCGATTGTCGCGACCCAGAACGCGCCGGCAAATACCCGGTTCAAAACCGTCTGGTACGCGACCGATGTCGGCACTGCCGCCCCGCCCAACACCGTGATTGATCAAACCGATGTCACGGCGGATGGCACGCGTAATATTGATTTCACGCTCAAACCCACGACCGTTTGGCCCATCGGCAAATATCGCGTCGAAGTGTTTGTGAACGGCGCGCTAGATCGCGTCGTGAATTTCACGGTTGCACCGCTCGCGCCGACTCCTGCGCCCAAGTCGTCTAGCATCGTCAAAAGTGTAACCCTGGCGACCGATGCAAGATCGGACACACGCGATCCGATCAACCCAACAACCGAGTTCAATCCAACCGCCACCTTCCACGCGATCGTCGCGATTCAAAACGCGTCGGCAAACACAAAAGTCAAAGCGATGTGGTACGCGACGGATGTTGGAACCGTTGCGCCGCCGAACACGCTGATTGATCAAACCGAACTGACCGCCGATGGCACGCGCAACATTGATTTCACGCTCCAGCCCTCCGGGAGTTGGCCCCCCGGCAAATTCCGCGTCGAGATTTTCGTGAACGGCACACTCGACCGCAAAGTAGAATTCACGGTGAAATAGAAAAGACCCGAAGGGTTGCTCGCAAGCGACCCTTCGGGTCTTGATTTCACGATTACCGCACGCCCATGATTCGCAACGGAATCTGGATGATCGCGCGCAGGAAACCCGCGCCACCCTTTGCCGCTAGCGCGCGATCGTACGCGGCGAGCGATTCGAGAAAACGTCCGGTCATCAACAGCATGTGACTCAACGCGCGATGCGTGTCGTACTCGAGCATTCGATCATCGAGTTGGTGAAACAAGTCGGCGGCGCGTTTGTAATACCGCTCCGCCTGCTCGGTTGCGTGCGCGTGATTCAACACCTGCGCGAGATTACCGGCGGCTTTGGCTTGCCCGCGCGCATCGCCCAGACGTTCGAACTGGGCGAGCGTATCTTCGAGGACTTGCGATGCTTCCGCGCCGCGACCGGAGAGGTAGTACACGACGCCCAGGTCGTTGCCGACGGTGGCGGCTTGCGCCAATTCGCCCGCTGTCAAAAATTCGGCGCGCGCGCGTTGAAACGCTGCCATCGCCTCGTGCAACGAGCCGGCATCGTACAATTGTTTGCCTTGTTCGTACAGCGCCTGCGCGGACACAGCATACTCCAAAAATCTTGCGAAGGTTAATACACCTTCGCAAGGTTAACTATTTTCCTAAAACAACCGCTAGTGCACCACGAGCAAAATTTCGCCCAGTTCTTTCAGTTTGTTCGTCGGCAAATCGCCAAACTTGATCGCCATCCGGAGGTATGCGAGGTTCGACGGATCGAGCACAAAACCGCGCACGTCTTTCGGCAAGCGCGCCAGTTTTTCGAGATCGAGCACACCGCCGCGTTCGACAGTTTTAGTATCTTCGACAAAATAAAACAGCTTGACGCCCAAAAATTCCGCGAGCAGTTCCAGCAACGTCACCGATACGTCGCCCAGCCCGCGTTCATAGCGCGCGATGGTGCCCGGTTTGCATCCCAGCAGTTCGGCGCACTCTTCCTTCGATTTGCCGGCGGCAACCCGCGCCTGTTTCAGTTTCGCGCCGAGCGCGATTTTGCGTTTGCGAATTTCTTCTTGCGTGGGCGGAAAAGGCGATTCCTCTTGCACTAGCGAGGACGCATCCAAAAAATAACTGAGGGGCATTTCGAAAAAGAGCGCGAGTAATTCCAATTCGGGGAGCGTTACATCGCGCGCGCCGTTTTCGTACTGCCGCACGCGCGCGGCAGTGACGCCGAGTCGTTGCGCGACCTGTTGCACCGTGCGATGCGATTTTTCGCGCGCGGCGCGGATTAACACGCCGATGATTTTGCGTCGAACGAGCAGAGCTTCGGAATCCACCGCGACCTCCAAGGATGTCGTCTGGGATGATTATAGCACAAACGTCGCGCGCAAACAAGGCAAGGTACAAGGCAACCTTGCGCAGGTTTGCAAACCTGTGCAAGGTTTCTCCCTACGGCTACAATAATTCCAAAACCCCGCGCGCACGCTCCAACCCGAAATCCGGCTTGACCGGCGCGCTCGCCGGATGCTCGCGCCGCGTGACGCCGGGGAGGACGACGACGGTGTGCGCGCCGCGCCTTTACTTTTCTTCAAAGAGTGACAGACCGGTCACGAGACTCTTTTGCGTCAGCAGCAAGACGATGAGCGGCGGAACCATCGCGACCACAGTGCCTGCCATCACAATGTTCCAATCCACTGCCGCATCCGTCGCGATCAATTGCTTCAAACCGACCTGAATCACGCGCGTCGTTTCTGCATTCGCAATCACGAGGGGCCACAGGTACTGATTCCACATGTAAATGAACTCGATCAGAAACAGCGCCATCAAATTCGTTCGCGAAATCGGGATGATGATGCTCCACAAGAAATGTAGCGGTCCCGCGCCATCTATGCGCGCGGCGTCCGCGAGCGATGGGGGAATCGTCATATACAGTTGGCGAAAGAGCAACGTGCCGGTCGCGCTGGCAAAAAACGGAATCGTCAGCGCCCAGTAGGTGTTGACCCAGCCGAATTGATCCATCAATTGAAACGTCGGCACGATGCGGACGGGCACCGGCAACATGTGGGTGAGAAAGATCAAGCCAAAGAAAAACATCTTGCCGCGAAAATCGAAATACACGAACGCAAACCCCGCCGTTACGCTCAAGATCATTTTGCCCGCCGCGACCGCTAGCGAGATAAAGGTCGTGTTGAACACGAGCCGCAACAGCGCCGCACGGTCGAACGCGATCTGATAATTTTGGAGCGTGCCCGTGCCGGGCAGGAGATTCGGCGGAAAGCGATAGTACTCTTGCGCCGTCTGCGTGCTTACCAAAATCGCATACAGCATCGGGAACAGCGTCAGCAGGACCGCCGCTAACATAACGGCATGGGCGAGCGTGGCGCGAGTCAATCGGATGATGCTCATAACGTTATGCTCCGTAGAATACGCGCCGTCCGGCGTAGCGGAATTGCAACAGCGTCAACGACGCGACGATAAAGAGCAACACCACCGATTGCGCCGACGCAAACCCCGTGTTCATCGCGATGAATCCGTCGCGATACAGTTTGTAGACCAGCAAGTCGGTTGCGTACCCCGGTCCGCCGTTCGTCGTGACGTGAATCAAGCCGAACCCTTCAAAGAACGCATAGAGCGTGTTCATGATCAACAGGAAAAATGTGGTGGGCGAGAGTAACGGAAACGTAATCTTCCAGAATTTCGTCCAGGCATTCGCGCCGTCTACCGAACCGGCTTCGAGAATTTCAGTCGGCAAGCCCTGAATCCCGGCGAGGAAAAAGATGATGTTGTAACCCAGCATCTTCCAGGTCGCCGCCAGCGCGATAAACAACAACGCGTGCGTGGCGTTACCGCGCCAATCGAAATGAAGACCGAGCGTGTTGATCGCGTTCGTCGCCATCCCAATCGTCGGCTCGAGCATCAACGCCCAGATCGTGCCGGCGATATTCGGCGAAAGCGCATAGGGCCAAATCAACAGCGTGCGATAAATCGTAAACCCGCGCAGGCGTTGATTCGCGACCATCGCGATGAACAGACTGAGCGACAAGCCCACGACGACGACAAAAAGCGCAAAGAGCAACGTGACCTGCAAGGAATTCAGGTACTCGCTCGTCGTGAACAACTGCTCAAAGTTCCGCAAGCCGACAAAAATCTGGCGCGTGCCGGAAATGTTACTGCGAAAGAAACTGGCGTAAATGCTCTGCGCGCTCGGCACGACGAAAAAGATGAGCACGACAATCACGCTCGGCGAGAGCAATAGATAGGGGAGAATTTTGTTGGGGAAACGCGTTTGCATAGTTTAGTTCGATGGTGCGATAGTGGGCTAGTGCGATAGTTGTCACCCAACTATCGCACTAGATAACTATCGCACTATTGGACTACTTGTTGACTTCGGCGTAATCTTTGAGAACTTGATTCGTCTTGCTTTGCGCCGCGTCGAGAACGGTCTTGGGGTCTTTCATATTCACAACCGCTTCTTCGATTGCCGCGCCGACGACATCGCGAATCTCGACAAAGTTACCGAGCAGAACACCGCGCCCGGCGGGTGTGTCCACGCCGACCAGAATTTCCATGAACGCGGTCAGATAGTTTGGTTCTTTGGCGAACCAACCCTCATTCATCAGCGATTGCACCGCCACGTTCGTAGCCGGGAAATAGCCGGTCTTTTTGTGCCAGGTGATCTGGTTGTCCAGTTTGTTGACATGCTTGAGAAATTCCCACGCCGCGAGGTTTTCGGCATCGGAACGACCTTTCATCACCCACAGACAACCACCGCCGACGACAGTGTTGCCAGTTGGATAACCGGGCATTCGCGGCAAGAATGTCGTGCCGATTTCAAACTTGCCCTTGGCGCTGTTTTGAATGCCGCCGAGACTCGACGTGGATTGGACGAGCATCGCAAACTCGCCGGCGAGGAACGGCGCGTTCGCATCGTACTCGCGACCGCCGTACACGAGCACCTTGTCCTTCGACCACTTTTGCCATTCCGTCAGCACCTTGACGCCGAACGCGTTGTTGATATAAACCTCGTTCGCGAGACCGCTTCGTCCATTGTCTTGGTTCGCAAACAACTGATTGTGCGTGCCGTACATCTGTTCAAAAATCCACGCGGGCCAACCGAACGAAATACCGCCCTTTGCCGAGCCGCTCGTCACGATTTTCTTTCCGTAGTCGTACACTTCATCAAAGGTCGTGGGTGGTTTGTTCGGATCCAGTCCGGCTTTCTTAAAGATGTCTTTGTTGTAGTACAACATCGCCGTCGAACTGTTGAACGGCATGCAGACGACTTGACCGCCGACGCTATAGTACTTGACGATCGGTTGAACGACATCGCCGAAATCTACATCGCCGCGATTGAGCGTGTGGATCGGGATAATCGCTTTGGAATCGCGCATCGTTTGCGTGCCGACTTCGTACACTTGCACAATGTGCGGCGGCTTACCGGTCTTGTATGCCGCGAGCGCTTTAGTGACCGTCTCGGCATACGAGCCGGTGAATTCGGGCTTGACGGTAATCCCATGCTTGTTGGTCTTGTTGAAATCTTCTGCAAACGCTTTGATCACATCGCCGCGACTACCGCTCATCGCGTGCCAAAAAAGGCAAAAGCGCAAAACTCGCTTTGTCATCCTGAGCGAAGCGAAGGATCGCTCAAGCAACTGGCGAGATTCTTCGTCGCTTGTTTGAATTCACTTGGTTGCGTGTTTTCAAGAGCCGCTCCTCAGAATGACAAAAAGTGAGT
>JACRBM010000072.1 GCA_016219275.1 Chloroflexota bacterium | reverse complement strand
CACTTTTTGTCATTCTGAGGAGCGGCTCTTGAAAACACGCAACCAAGTGAATTCAAACAAGCGACGAAGAATCTCGCCAGTTGCTTGAGCGATCCTTCGCTTCGCTCAGGATGACAAAGCGAGTTTTGCGCTTTTGCGTTTTTTCCGACTGGCGGGTGTGTAACCTGGCCCTTTGTTACCTGCGAGTGACCTCCGAAAATGTTCAATTTCGAATCAATCATTTTGTTGGGCAATCTGAATATACTCTTCGTCGTCAAGATATTGCCTCAATCAAAAAAATATCTGTAATTCTTAACGAAGGGATAATTATCAAGACAACTAAAATCATGAATCCACAGATCATTTTTTTCTGGACATTCAATTATCGCAAACTAAAAACCGCATTGTCACAGTTGGGCTACGAAGTAATTGAACGCACCTAAGCATCCAACCACCTAACCACCCAACTACCCAACTATTCAGCTAACCAACTATGACTGTATCAACCGCAACTCAAAAACCAAAACCCATTTCCGTCCCCGCGCGTCCGGACGAAGACAGCATCATCGGCAAGGCGTACGATCCGAAACTTGCGCGGCGACTGGTCAAGTACTTGATCCCGTACAAGTGGCAACTTGTCGTCGCGCTTGCGTGGATGCTTTTTGCGATGAGCGCGTACATCGCGGGACCGTACCTCATCAAGGTCGCGCTTGATGATGGGATCGCGGCAGGGAACGTCGGCGTGCTCCAACAAGCGGTCGGCTTGTACTTGCTCGCGTCCGTCGCGTTCTGGATCGGCACGTACTTTCGCGTCCGCACGATGGCGGTCACCGGGCAGAGCATCATTTACGATCTGCGCCGCGAATTGTTCGCGCACCTGCAATCGCTCTCGCTCGGATTCTTTAGCCGCTATGCGGTCGGTCGTCTCATCTCGCGCGTCATCAACGATGTCGGCGTCCTGCGCGAGTTGATCACGTGGGCGGTCATCGCGGTCGCGCGCGATTTCTTCGACCTGTTTGGCACACTGCTCGCGATGTTCGCGCTCAACTGGCAACTGACGCTTCTCTCGTTCCTCGTCCTGCCGTTGATGGGCATCGCGACCGAAATTTTCCGGCGACGCGCGCGCGAAAATTATCGCCGCGTGCGCTCGGCGGTGGGCTGGGTGAACGCGGTGCTGAACGAAAACATCGTCGGCGTGCGCGTCGTGCAATCGTTCTCGCGCGAGGATTACAACTATGAGGTGTTCGCGCGCGAAGTGAACGGCAACCACTTGAGCGCGACGAACATCGCCGCGTTGACGATTTCCGTATTTTTCCCGACGGTGGATTTCCTCGGCAGTGTCGCGCTTGGCTTGGTGATGTACGTCGGCGGCATCGCGGTGCTGGGCGGCGTGGGACTCGCGGGGAGCGCGCCGTTCACGGCGGGCACGCTTGTCGCGTTCGCTCTGTACATTGATCGTTTCTTCAACCCGATTCGCGATCTCGCGCAACGCTACAATAATTTCCAAGCCGCGATGGCATCGTCCGAGCGCATCTTTGAACTGCTCGATACGCCCGTCGAAGTCAAGGACGCGCCGAACGCGTCCGAACTGCCGACGATTCGCGGCGATGTGGATTTTGTCAACGTCGGCTTTCACTATTCGGACGATCCCGCGCCGATTCTCGAACAGATCAATCTGCGCGTCGCGGCGGGACAAACGATTGCGCTCGTCGGCGAAACCGGCGCGGGCAAGTCCACGCTCGTCAAACTCGTCAGTCGCTTTTACGATGTGACGGACGGCGCGCTGATGATTGACGGGATGGACATTCGCTCGGTTACCCAAGACTCGTTGCGGCGACAAATGGGCGTCGTGCTCCAAGACCCGTTCTTGTTCAGCGGCACGATCAAGGAGAACATCGGGTACGGCGCGCTTGATGCACCGGAAGATAAAGTGGTCGAAGCGGCGCAAGCGGTTGGCGCGCACGAGTTCATTATGAACTTGGATAAGGGGTACGATACGCTCGTCGGCGAAGGCGGCGCGATTTTATCCGGCGGTCAACGCCAGTTGATTTCGTTCGCGCGCGCACTGCTCGCCGATCCGCGCATCCTGGTTCTCGACGAAGCGACCTCATCGGTGGACACGCAAACCGAGCGCGTGATTCAAACCGCGCTCGAACGCTTGCTCAAGGACCGTACGTCGTTCGTCATCGCGCACCGCCTCTCGACGATCACGCGCGCGGATAAAATCGTCGTCATCGAAAAAGGACGCATCGTCGAAGCAGGCACGCACGCCGAGTTGTTGCTCAAGCGCGGGGCGTACTTTGAGTTGTACACGATGGCGTTCGCGGATAAAGGATGAAGGATGAAGGATGAGGGATGAATGTTTCATCCTTCATCCTATAGTTTATGATTCAATTTCGTCCTGCCACTCAATCGGATCAACCGATCATCACGCGCATCATTCGCGACGCGGACATCAACCCGATGGCACTCGACTGGCATCGGTTTCTTGTCGCGGAAGAAAAGGATGAGATCATCGGCGTCGGTCAGATCAAACCGCACGGCGATGGCTCACGCGAAATCGCGTCCATCGCGGTGATTCCGGCGCGGCAAGGGCAAGGCATCGCGCGCAAAATCATCGAGCAATTGCTCGCGCAAGAAAAGAGAACCGTGTATCTCACGTGCCGCGGGCAACTCGAATCGTTCTACACGCGTTTCGGTTTTCGCAAAATCGAACGCGCCGAAATGCCGCCGTACTTTCGCCGTATCATTTGGATCGCGAATATTTTGATCCCGTTGCTGCGACGCGGAGTGCGAATCATCGTGATGATGCGAGAGCCGGAAAATTTGGACGCGGATAAACACGGATGAACACGGATAAAAAATAAAATCCGCGTTTATCCGCGTTCATCCGCGTCCCAGAATGATAATCTATGCAAACATTGCTTGCCGTTTACGCTCACCCCGACGACGAATTGTCTGCCGGTGGTACGCTCGCGCATTACGCGCGACAGGGCGTCAGTACGCATCTCATCTGCGCGACGCGCGGCGAAGTCGGCGAAGCGCCGCCGGACTTGAAGGGTTTTCGCTCTGTCGCGGAAATGCGGACGGACGAATTGCAATGCGCGGTGAACATCCTGGGTCTGGACTCGGTGAGTTTTCTTGGCTATCGCGATTCGGGGATGCCTGGCTCGCCGGACAATCAACATCCGGATTCGCTCGTCGCCGCGCCGATGGACGAGGTCGCGCGCAAGGTCGCCGCGTCCATCCGCCGACTCAAACCGAACGTCGTCGTCACGTTCGATCCGATTGGCGGCTATCGCCATCCCGATCACATCGCGATTCACAAGGCGACCGTCGCCGCGTTCAAACTCGCACGCGATCCCGAAATCGAGATTGACGATCTGCCGCCGCACGCGCCGCAGAAACTGTACTATTCCGTTTTCCCGCGCGGGTTTTTGCGGCTCGCGGTGCGCGTGCTCAAACTCATCGGGCGCGATCCAAAACATTTCGGCAAGAATCGCGACATTGATTTGGAATCGCTTGTGGAGGTGGACTATCCGGTTCACGCACGCGTGCCCATCGGCGACGTGCTCGGGCAAAAGCAGCGCGCGACCGCTTGCCATTCGAGTCAAATACCGAGCATGGGCGGCACGCTCGCGCGCGTCTTCCAACGTTTGTTCGCGAGCGAGGAGACATTTATGCGCGCGATTCCGGACGCGCCGCCCAATTTGGTCGAGCGCGATTTATTCGATGGCGTTTGATCGTTCGTATTAGAAATTTGCAAGAGACACCGCCGACTGTATTTTTTGGTGGTGTTTTTTTATCTATAGATTGTACGTAGGTTGTGAGGATGTAATAAAACCGGTCTCGGTTCATGACCGTATAGAAAGTTAGGTATGACAATCCTGGGCAACCGCTACTCTGGACAAGTGTATCGAGCAACGCTCCTCCATTTGGCAGACCTGCATTTGAATCTGCTGAAAAAGCTGTGGGCATTGTTCGTCGCTTGCGTTGGCTTGGGATTGTTAGGCTCGCTATTTTGGCTTGCGTTAGCGCGTTCGCCCTACCTCACGCTTGCGTCGTTCGCGCTCGCGAGCGTTTTCGTCGCAGTTCCTCTCCTCGCGACGTTTCCGCTTGTGCGTCCGCGGCGCACTCGATCTGAATTCACGCCGACGGATTTAGACATTGACGATTGGCAAGACGTCCGTTTTTTCGCGACCGACGGGGTTGAGTTGAGTGGTTGGTTTATCCCGCCCGATTCGCGAAGCAACGGCGCGACGCTCGTGTACGTGCACGGCTTGGGCGGCAATCGCGGCGAACTTTTAACGCAAGCCGCGGTGATGATCGCGCGCGGGTACGGTGCGCTCTTGTTCGATTTGCGAAATCATGGCGCGAGCGCCGGGACGATCTCGACGCTCGGTTATCGCGAAGCGGACGACGTGTCCGGCGCGGTCAAGTACTTGTTGACGCGTCCAGAGGTGAATGTCGAACGCATCGGTTTGGTGGGCTATTCGATGGGCGGCGCGGCAGTGTTGCGCGCGGCGGTACGTATGCCGCAGGTGAAAGCGATTGTCGTCGAGAGTTCGTACACAAGCATCGAAGAAAATGTCGCGCGGGGATTGGTCGCCAAAACGGGGTTGCCGGCGTTTCCGTTCGCACCGCTCATCATCTGGCTGGGCGAGCAGTGGACCGGTTTGCGAATCAAACAAGTGCGTCCAATTGACGATGTCGCCCGCATCACGCGACCGATTTTATTCGTGCATGGCGCGCAAGATAGCACGATTGCCGCGGACAACAGTCGTCGTTTGTACGACGCGGCGCAAGGACCGAAGGGATTGTTCCTGATTCCGAATGCCAAGCACAAGGGGTTGCTCGCCGCCGATCCCGTGGGATTCGAGCGATACATCACCGGATTTTTCGACCGTAATCTCGTACAGGTGTAAAGCGCGTTGCGAAACGCGAAAAAAAGAACGCGGCGTTTGCCCGCGTTCTTTTTTTTTCGCGATCAAGAGCCGGCGCGGATTGATCTAGCGCGGCTTGAGCAATTCGTCAATCACATTCCCGTTAGGCGGCGGCGGATCCATTGCGTTGCGAACCTCTTTCATACGCGCGTCGAGCCATTGCGGTAAGAAAAAGCCGGTGACGACATAGCGGCGACCTTGCCAACTGAACCACACATCGCGCGGGCGTTTGCGCGCCGCGGCGACGATGCCGCGCGCGATGCCTTCGGGCGGCACGCCGCACCCGGTTTCAATCGGGCACATCGTTCTGATTTCGCCGTCGTACAACGCGTGCTTTTCGAATTGCGTGTTGACCGTGCCAGGGTACACGCCGGTCACCGCGATTTTTTTGCGCGCGAGTTCGATGCGGAGCGTGTCGGTCAACACGATGAACGCGGCTTTGCTCGCGCCGTACACGCCTTGAAACGGAATCGGCAAACGCCCGGCGCACGTGAGAATGTTGATGACGTGACCATCGCCGCGCGCGCTCCAATGCGGCACGAGTTTTTGAATCGCGGCGAGCGGTCCGAAAAAATTCACGTCGAACACCTGGTACGCTTTGTCGAGCGCGACCTCGGACAAGGGCGCGAAATAGCCGACGCCCGCGTTGTTCACGAGAATGTCCACCTGCCCGAAATGATTGATCGCGCGCTCGATCATCCGCTCGACGCTGACCGTGTCGGTCATGTCGGTGTAGACCGCGAGCGCGCGCGGCGTGCCCAGTTCGTCTGCGAGGCGGTGCAATGCCTTTTCGGATCGCGCGGCGAGCACGACCCGCGATCCCGCGTTGGCAAATTCGCGCGCGGTCATCGCGCCGATGCCGTCGGACGCGCCCGTGACGATCACCACCTTGTCGCGCAGATCAATCCTTGCCATGAGTCACCTCGTCCAATCGCGCTAACGCGTCGCGAGCCAGGTCGCCGATCGAATACTCGCGCATCTCGTCGTCAACGAATACGCACACGCGCGTCAAGTCGTCATACAAATTCTGTAATGCCGGTATCGCGGTTGCATCACGCAATTGTCCCGCGCACCAGACCGCCATGCCGCGCGTCTGCGGCGACGCATCGCACAAAAAATTCAGAACGACGGGCAACGCGAACCGCACGCGTCCTGGGTCGCGTTCCGCGATGTGACCGATTGCCCACAAGATGCCTGGATAAAAATGTATCTCTTCGACATCGAATAACGAAATGACAATCGTGATGAATTCGGCGAAGGTGTGCGGACGTTGCGCGATGATCGCGCCCATCGCTTGCGGCGCGCGCCAGCCGATGCTTCCCGATTCGTCGTTCATCGTCCACATCAAGCGGCGTAAAATGCCGCGCACGAATTCCGCATCGTGCTCCGCGACGACCGCGCTCGCGAGACCCAATGCCTTGACCGCTCGCCAGCCGATCACCTCATCCGCGTCGAGTGTCAACGCGATCAGTTCGCTCAACACGCGCTTGTTTGTCGCGGCGAGTTGGGTGATTGTGGTATAGTCGCGATGTTCAAGATAATTTCGTAACATCAGCGTCAAGGATGATGGATGAAGGATGAAGGCGGGATTTTTTCATCCTTCATCCTTCATCCCTCATCCTTTGCAGTGCTTGTTCCGCCGCGCGCACTGTCGCACCAATCTCCGCGTCGCCGTGCGCGGTCGAGAGAAACCCAGCTTCGAATTGCGACGGCGCGAGGTACACACCGCGTTCGAGCATCGCGCGAAAGTACGTGCCGAATTTTTGCGTATCCGATTTTTTCGCGCTTGCCCAGTTCGTGATTGGCTCATCCGCAAAAAAGGTTGTGAACATTGTGCCCACGCGATTCGTCACGACTTGCACGCGCGCCGCTTCCGCCGCCGCGCTCAACCCAGCAACCAGTTTCGCCGCGCGCATTTCCATCATTTCCCAGATTTCCTGGTTCTGCAATTCCTTCAGCGTTTCAATCCCCGCCGTCATCGCGAGCGGATTTCCCGCGAGCGTCCCGGCTTGGTACATCGGTCCCGCCGGCGCGACCATTTGCATCACGTCGCGGCGTCCACCGTACGCGCCGACCGGCAAGCCACCGCCAATCACTTTGCCGAGCGTCGTCAAGTCCGGCTTGATGTTGTAGAGCGTTTGCGCGCCGCCGCGATGCACGCGCCAGCCGGTCATCACCTCGTCGAAGATCAACAGCGCGCCGTACGCTTGCGTGAGCGAACGCAGCCCCGGCAAAAACCCCGGCGGTGCGGGCGGCACAACGCCCATATTTCCGGCGACGGGTTCGACGATCACCGCCGCGATCTCGCGCGGATATTTTTCAAAGAGTTGCGCGACTGCGTTCACATCGTTGTACGGTGCGACGAGCGTATCCGCAACGGTCGCGGCTGGCACGCCGGGCGAATCGGGCAGACCCAGCGTGGCGACGCCGGAGCCGGCTTGGACGAGCAGCATATCTGCGTGACCGTGATAGCATCCTTCGAATTTGATGATCTTGTTGCGTCCAGTGAATGCGCGCGCGAGGCGCAGTGCGGTCATCGTCGCTTCGGTGCCGGAATTGACAAAGCGAATCATCTCGATGTTGGGCATGAACTGCTGAATTAATTCCGCGAGTTCTATTTCGAGTGGGCTGGGTGCGCCGAAACTCGTGCCGCGCGTTGCCGCATCCGCGAGCGCGGCGACGATGCGCGGATGCGCGTGACCCAGGATCAGCGGACCCCACGAGAGGACGTAATCAATGAAACGATTGCCGTCAACGTCGTACAGGTACGCGCCTTGACCGCGTTCGATGAACAGCGGCTGACCACCGACCGCGCGAAACGCGCGCACCGGCGAATCCACGCCACCGGGCAAGAGTTGTTGCGCGCGGGAAAAGAGTTGTTGAGAGTGGGTTGTATTCATTGGTATCCGTGTTGAGTGAAACGGAAAACGTGTATCGTAAATTCTGCGGCATGTATGCGGGAGCAACAGCAGTGTCGTTGGGTTAAATATCCTGAAGGACACTAGCAAGGTGTCTTCGTAGATTTTCTTCCACGTCCTTCTTGCCTTTGATTGTGTTATCGTAGAAGATGACGCGGAAGCCGCTCACATCAAATGGAAGCGGCTTTCCCCGTTCAGCAAGGAGAATTGTACTCTTCTTCATTGCATGGGAGTAGCCGAGCTCATAGAATACATTGGGATTAGGGGGTGTAATCTCAGCAATTATGATTTCCGATTCCGTAATAGAACTGATGATATCCTGCAAAATAATTCCTGGTTTATAGACGTCATCTGCTCTGAAAGCTTCTAGTTTCTTTTCATTTACGACAGGTTGGATAACGTCTGTATACAAAGCATCGTAGGGCTCCCCAAATTGCATGACAACAAATGCCTTTGGCGAATCTGCTGTGACTTGAGTGGATGTAAATTCCACTGGCCCAGGTCCCACAGCAAATAGACCAACCTGATCGCTCCCTAAGGGTGTGGGCAAATTGCGTTCAATTACTTTGATGCCATCCACAATCAGGCTGGCTCTTTGTCCAAAAAGCTTGGCTTCAATTTGGAAGTTTGCATTCGGAGTGAAGTTCTCGCTGCTTCCAACCGCGGCAAACGGGAACCAACCTCTTGCCGGTATGAACTGGTCTAACACGAATGCAAAACGATATCCACCGATGCCTGTCAAGAAGTACTCTGTGGTTTTCGCGTTGTAACCGAAGATGATTCGCCCTTCGGATTCCTTTGCATTCTCGAGAAAGCGCACTTGGGTCATGATAGAACCTCTCCTTACGCGTGCGTCACTCAATGCTATGCCGTGCCTAATTGGAGCCTCAGGGTCAGGCCCAAGATACTTTGCAGAATCGTCTTTGAATTCCCATCTACCCGCGATTGCAACCCAGTTTTTCAGTTTCTTTGTCTCGGATTCCATGTCAGTATTCCTCCACAAGGATTCAGTTTATTGGAAATGCAGAGAATCAAGGTATTTGAGTGACTGGCCAAAGATAAGTAACTGCCAATCACAGCTAGAATTAATAACCCTAATAGGCAGTCACGCTCTGCCAAGCACCAGACTTTTGAAGAAAGTAATGATGCCGTACACGTATCACGCACCACGCATCACACATCACGTTTTACGATTTACGCTTTCATCCACTCCGCCACCTCCGGCGCGTGGTACGTAATCACCAAATCCGCGCCCGCGCGTTTGATCGCCGTGAGAATTTCCATCACGACGCGTTGCTCGTCAATCCAACCGTTCGCACTCGCGGCTTTGACCATCGAGTACTCGCCGGACACGTTGTACGCGACGAGCGGCAGATCGAATCGTTGACGCGCGCGCGTGAGAATGTCGAGGTACGCAAGCGCGGGCTTGACCATCACCAAGTCCGCACCCTCGGCAATGTCGCTCTCAATTTCGCGCAATGCCTCGCGCGCGTTCGCGGCATCCATTTGGTACGCGCGGCGGTCGCCAAACTGCGGCGTTGACCCAGCCGCCTCGCGGAACGGTCCGTAAAATCCGCTCGCGAATTTCGCCGCGTACGCGAGAATCGGTGTCTCGGCAAAACCATCTCGGTCCAGCGCGGCGCGAATCGCGGCGACGCGTCCATCCATCATGTCGCTCGGCGCGATAATGTCCGCACCCGCGCGCGCGTGACTCACGGCTTGACGCGCGAGCAGTTCGAGCGTCGGATCGTTCAGCACGCGTCCGTCTTGCACGATGCCGCAATGTCCGTGTGAGGTGTACTCGCACAGGCACACATCGGTGATGACGAGCATTTCCGGCGCGACGCGTTTGATCGCGCGGATCGCTTGTTGCACGACGCCGTGTTCGTCCCAGGATGCGCTGCCAATGTCATCCTTGGACGATGCTTCGAGCACGCCGAAAAGCAAAACTGCCGGAATACCCAGCCCGGCAATTTTTTCGATTTCGCCAGGCAAGCAATCAACCGACCAACGGAATTGTCCCGGCATCGCGCTGATTTCTTGTTGGACGCGCGTGCCTTCCGCGATGAAAAGCGGATAGATGAAATCGCGCACGTCGAGTTCGGTCTCGCGCACGAGGTTGCGGAGAGATGCGCTCGCGCGCAAACGTCGCATTCGGAGAGTTGGAAATTGAGAGGACATTCTTCACACCGTTGTGATCAGATTTTAGTTTTTCACCACAGAGAGCACAAAGGACACAGAGGAAAACCGAAAAATTCTCTGTGCTCTCTGTATGCTGACTTGGTAGAACGTGGCAATCGGAAATTGTCTCGCGTGAGCCGTTGGCTGCTCGCCCGCGCAGGCGGGCGAGGGTGCGTCCACGTAGGTGGACGCCCGGCGGAACGCCGCGCAAAGGCGATTTCAATCGCTCTTTTTAACGCTGCAACGCGATGCCCCAGACGAGCGCGGCGACGATGAAACTGATCGCCATTCCGACGTGCATTAAAACAATCATCGTCACGATGCGCCGTTGCGACGTTGGCATTCGGATGAGCCAACGATCATAGAGCCAACGCCACGCGCGCGTCACGCGCGCCTCGCGCCATTCGAGATACAATTTGAGACTCGCGAGCCATTCGAGCGCCGCTTGATGCGCGGGCTGCAGAATCGTATCGCGATTTAGGTCGTCGCTCAACTCAAAGATTTCTTCGTACATCAAGCGCGTGCCTGCCGCGCAATCCTGCACGCTCCACACCGTGCGCGCGACCTGGGCATTTGCGCGCTGATGCACGATACGTCGTCCCGGCACAAACTCGACGACACGGCTTTCGCGTGCGACAATTTGGTGTTGTCGCCGCGTGTGCAAACGAAACGCGCTCCCCAAGCCGAGTGGTCCCGGCGTCAGCGACTCGACGCGCACCACGTCCCAGAGCGGGCACAGACGCACGCGCTTGTCCAGGTCGGCGATGAGCGACCATACTTCGTCGAGCGGCGCGCGAATGTCAACGTTCGCGCTGACTGCCAGTGTCTGCATCCCATCCTTCTTTCCAGCAGGACACCAATGCCCTTGTCAGTCCTTCTAACATGTATTCTCGCGCGGTCACATCCACGCGCAAACCCAGGTCACGCGCGGTCTGCGCGGTGATGGGACCGATGCATACAATTTTCAATTTTCGATTTTCGATTTCTGATTTGATGACGCTACAGAATCCGCGAACGGTTGACGAACTGGTGAAAGTGATCGCGTCGATTTCTCCGGCGGCGAGCAGGTCGCGAATGTGTTGCGCGGACGGATCGTTCGCGTCAATCGTCACGGTGCGATACGCAACCACTTCGTCCACGATTGCGCCGCGCGCGCGTAAATCGTGCGCGAGGTTTTCGCGCGCGATGTCGGCGCGTGGGAGCAAGACGCGTTTGCCATTCACATCGCCGATGTCGGCGACAATGCCCTCGGCGATACGCGAAGCGTCGCGCGGGACGAAATCGGCGCGCAGTCCGTGCGATGCCAGTTGCTCCGCGGTTGCCGGACCGATCGCGCACAATTTTGTTCCGGCGAACGCGCGCGCGTCGCGACCGATTGCTGCGAGGCGATGCCACACCGCGTTGACGCCGTTCACGCTCGTAAAGATAACCCAGTCGTAGTGCTGTGTCAATGCGTCGTCGAGTGGGTGGTAATCGTCGAGCGGCGCGATGCGAATGACCGGAAACTCGATCGGCTCCGCGCCCAGGTCGCGCAGCATCCGCGAAAATTCGCTCGCTTGTTCGCGCGCGCGCGTCACGAGAATGCGTTTGCCAAACAATGGACGCGCTTCAAACCACTGCAATTTCTCGCGCAGAGCGACCACATTGCCCACGATGAGTACCGCGGGCGGCTGCAACCCGCGCGCGACCTCGACAATATTCTCCAACGTACCGACGCGCGTTTCCTGTTGCGTCGTCGTTCCCCACCGCACGAGCGCGGCAGGTGTGTTCGCGGCGACTCGATCGTCTTGCAACGATTCGACAATCCGTTCCAAGTTTTCGACGCCCATCAAAAAAATGCGCGTTTCCGAATTTCGAATTTCGAATTCAGAATTCTCAAAGTGCCCCGTCGCGACCGTGAACGATGTTGCGACGCCGCGATGCGTGACCGGGATGCCGGCGTAGGCGGGCGCGGCAATCGCGGATGAAATGCCCGGCACGATTTCAAATTCGATCCCAGCGTCTACGAGCGCGAGCGCCTCTTCGCCGCCGCGACCGAACACGAACAGGTCGCCGCCCTTGAGCCGCGCGATGATTTTGCCTTCGCGCGCTTTTTGGACGAGCAAGGTGTTGATTTCGTTTTGCGGCAGAGTGTGATCGCTGCTCGCCTTGCCGACGTAGATTTTTTCCGCGTCCGCGCGCGCGTAATCGAGCAAAACCGGCGCGACGAGACGGTCGTACACGACGACATCCGCGCGCCGCAAACACTCGACCGCTTTGACAGTGATGAGACCTGGGTCGCCCGGACCCGCGCCGATAAGATAAACTTGACCGTTCATCGTAGTGAATAGTGAACAGTGAACGGTGAACAGTGAGAGACGCTGTTGACTGTTTACTGTTGACCGTTTACTCGCTCATTTCCTCGATTCGATAATTCGTGTGCCAAACGCGTGCCCAGTGATTCCGCACTCGCGACATCGCCGCTCACCTCACCGCGTGCGACACGTGTGCCATCTTCGCTCGCGATGAGACCGCGCAGGCGCAGTGTGTCGCCAATCACTTCGCCGTATGCGGCGACCGGAACCTGGCATCCACCGCCGAGCGCGCGCAGAAACGCGCGTTCCGCATCCGTCGCCGCGCGCGTCGGTGCGTGATCGAGCAGCGCGATGAGCGCGCACGTGTCCGTGTCGTCCGCGCGCGTCTCGATTGCGAGTGCGCCTTGCCCCGGCGCGGGCAACATCACGTCGAGCGACAAGTACTCGGTAATGCGCGTGTCAAGTCCGAGACGCTTTAGCCCGGCGACTGCGAGGACAATCGCATCGTACTCGTCCGTCGTCGCTTTGCGGAGACGCGTGTCCACGTTGCCGCGAATGTTCACGATGGTTAAATCGGGGCGATGTGCGCGCAGTTGTGCGGCGCGTCGCAGTGAACTCGTGCCAACGCGCGCGCCGCGCGGCAATGCGTCGAGTCCTACGCCTAGACGCGATACGAGCGCGTCACGCACGTCTTCGCGTTCGCAAATTGCGGCGAGTGTCAAGCCATCCGGCAAATCGGTCGGCACATCCTTGAGTGAATGCACTGCCGCGTCAATCCGTCGTTCGACGAGCGCGATTTCGATTTCGCGCGTGAACAAGCCCTTGTCGCCAATCTGCGCGAGCGGAGCATCGAGCACGCGATCGCCTTGTGTCGTGATCGTTTCAATCGCGATCTCGATTCCAGGCGCAACTGCGCGCAATTGCTCCGCGACCCAGTCTGTTTGCCATCGCGCGAGTTGCGACCCGCGTGTCCCAAGAATAATCCGCGTTTTCACGTTTTACGCATCACGTTTCGTATCGCGCCACGATTTCTTCCATCAACGCGCGCGCGTCTGCCTCGCACTCCTCACGCAGCAAAGGCAACGCCGTTTTGATGAGCGCGTCCCACAATTGCTCACGCTTGGCGTGTGGCACGTGTGCGTTGATACGCGGGCGAAATTGCGCGAGTAATGTGGCGAGTTGGGCGTACTCGTCGCCAATCACGCGCTCGATTTCGTGGCGTAAATGTTTTGCGAGCGCGGGACTCGCGCCGCCGGTGCTAATCGCAATCGTGAGGTCTCCGCGACGTACGACGGCGGGCACGTGAAACGTGCAATGCGGTGGGTCGTCTACCGCGTTGACGAGGATGCCGCGTTCGCGCGCCTCACGCCATACCGCTTCGTTCACGCGTGTGTCGTCCGTCGCCGCGATGACCACGCGCGCGTTCGCCAGATCGCCCGGCGCGTACGCGCGACGAATCGCGATGACGCGTTCTTGCGCGACCCAGGTTTCGAGTTGCGCGGTGAGTTGCGGCGCAATCACCGTGACGATTGGCGCGCCCGCGTCGAGTAAGCCCTGCACTTTGCGCGTCGCCACCGCGCCGCCGCCGATGACGAGCGCGTGATCCAGGATGACGAGTGTAATCGGATATTGAATCATCGCAGTAGATTGGCAGACCCAAAGGGAATCAGACGCCTTTGGGTCTTGGTCGCAGAATGCGCGCATTATACTACAAAATTTCCGGTTGGACGAACTCTCCTTTAGCCACGCCCTTAAGAGCGTGGCTAAAGTGGCAAGAGTTTTTGACTTATTGTTTCATTCGCAGTAAACTTGGTTGTGATGCAACTGTGGACTCGTTTGCGCCGCTCGGTCGCCGAACTGATCGCGCGGCTCATCGAAATTCAACTCGGTCTCAAAACGACGATGACCTTGCTCTCGGTCATCGGCATGATCGCGCTGATCGGCATTTTCAGCGTGCTCGCGATCGCCGCCGCGCGCGAGACGACCGACCGCGCGTTGCAGGAACGCGTTGTCCTTGCTCAGGTCGCGGCGAAGCATGCCGACTATGTGTTGGGCACCGTGCGCGCCGGCTTGGACGCGCTTGCCGCGCATCCGTTCATGCGCCAGGACCGCGCGTCACGCGAGGATCGTGAGAACGAATTGCGCGATGTCGTCGTGCGCCACAGTTTTCCGGCGCGCCAAATTTTCCTCCTACAGCCAACCGGCGAAATCGCCGCCGATTCTGGCGACACCGATCTGCGCATATTGCCGAACATTTTCCCGATGGTGCAGAGTAACGCGTTCGTGGTCACGAGCATTGCGCTCGAACCCAACGCGCGCGCGATCATCGCCGCCGTGCCGGTGCGCGACGCATCCAATCGCGTGATTGGCGCGGTCGCGGCGATGCTCGACCTGACCGAATTCGGCGTCAGCACGCTTGCACCGGCGGCGACGCTGGGCAACACGGGCTATGTTGAAATCGTAGATGTGGACGGCTTGATCGTGTCGAGCACATTGCCGCAACGTTTATTGTCCCGCGCGGATCATGGCGAAAGTCTCGTCGCGATGATCGGGGATGGCAAAAGCGTTGTGACGACCTGCCACAATTGTCACAACACCGCGACCGACATCGAACGACGGCTCGAAGTGATCGCGTTCGCGCCGCTCAAGAATGCGCCCTGGGGGGTCGTCGTCCGCCAAGCCGAAGAGGAAGCGTTCGGTTCGTCGCGGCAATTGCAAGGGCGCATCGTGCTCTTTGCGATTGTCGCGGTCGCCGGCGCGATTGTGTTGGTGTGGCTGACGACGCGGTACATCATCGCGCCGGTGCAGAATCTAAAATTGGCAGCGGAGCAAATGGTGCGCGGCAACTGGGAAACGCCCATCGCCGTGCGCCGTGGGGACGAGATCGGCGCGCTGGCGGACACGTTCGAAACGATGCGCGCGCAATTGCGCCAAAACATCGCCGAGATTCAAGACCTCAATCGCGATCTCGATCAACGCGTGCAAGCGCGCACGCGCGAACTGTCGGCGTTGAACGCGGTTGCCGGGGTCGTCACGCAGCAGTTGCACCTCGACGAATTTTTGGGCAAGACGCTGCAACAAGTCTTGACCGTCGCCGGGGCGGACGCGGGCACGGTATTTTTGTTGAGCGAGGAATCCCGCGCGCTCGAACCGCAGTGTTGTCTCGGCACCTCGGAAGACGCCGCGCGTGCGATCACGCGCCTGCATCTCGACGATAGCGCGTGCGGCGGCGTCATCGAAAAAGGACAGCCGGTCATCGTGCCCGATCTATCGCGCTATACGGCGGGTGCGGGACGCTCGTTGTATCAAGAGGGTTTGCGGTCGTTGGTGCACGTCCCGCTGATCAGTCGCGGGGTCGCGCTGGGCACGATGTGCGTCGGCACGCGCACGCCACGCGAGTTTACTCCGCGCGAGGTCGAGTTGTTGATGGCGCTCGGCAATCAAATCGCGGTCGGCGTGGAGAATGCGCGCTTGTACGACGAGTTGGCGCGGCGCGAACAGTTGCGCGGCGACTTGCTCGAAAAAGTGATCACGGCGCAGGAAGAGGAACGCAAACGCATCGCGCGCGATTTGCACGACGACACGAGTCAATCGCTTTCCGCGTTGATTTATTCGATGGAAGCCGCCGAGACCACGTGCGCCGATCCGCGTTTGCATCAAACGATGGGGCACATGCGCGGCGTGCTCGCGCAAACGCTCGACGGTATTCACAAACTGATTCACGATTTGCGACCCAGTATGCTCGACCACCTGGGTTTGTTCGTCGCGTTGCGCTGGTATGCCGAGACGCGGCTCAAGCCCGCCAACATGCGCTTGCGGGTGGAAGAGCGCGGCGCGTTGCGGCGTTTGCCGCCGCAGCTGGAAACCGCGCTCTTTCGCGTGGGGCAAGAGGCGATCAACAATATCGCGCGGCATTCCGGCGCGCGCAACGTGCGCCTGAAATTCGATGGACAGGATGGCACGCTCCACATCGAGATTCGCGATGACGGCATCGGCTTTGATTTGATCGAAGTGGAACATTCGGCGGACCGGCAACGCGGGTTGGGTTTGGCGGGTATGCAAGAACGCGTCGGTCTACTTGGCGGACAGATTCATATTATTTCTACGCCCGGACATGGCACCCAGGTTTCGATTAGTGTGCCGATGGAGCATGTGTAATGTCAAAGATTCGTGTGTTGTTGGCGGACGATCACGCGGTATTGCGCGAAGGTTTGCGGACGTTGCTCTCGTTGCAGGAAGATATCGAAGTGGTCGGCGAAGCGGACAACGGGCAACGCGCGGTGGAGATGGTCGCGCAGTTGCGTCCCGATGTCGTCGTGATGGACATTGCGATGCCGGTGATGGATGGGTTGGAAGCGACGCGCGCGCTCAAGCAACAACAATCCGACACGCGCGTCCTGATTCTGTCGCAACACGATAATCGCGAGTACGTGTTCTCGGTTTTGCAAGGCGGCGCGGCGGGATACGTGCTGAAAAAATCCGGCGGCGCGGAAGTGATCCACGCGATTCGGAGCGTGTTCAAGGAAGGCGCGTACTTGCCGCCCGGCATCGCGCGCGAAGTGATGGACCGCTACATCCAACGCCCGACCGAAGTGACCGGGCGACCGCATCTCACCGAACGCGAGAAGGAAGTGTTGCGGATGATCGCGGAGGGCAAGAGCAATCGCGAAATCGCGGAACTGCTCTGTCTCAGCGTCAAGACGGTGATGGCGCATCGCACGAACATCATGGAAAAGTTGGACATTCACTCGAGCACCGAGCTGGTCAAGTATGCGATTCGGCAAGGCATTGTCAGCGTGTAGTGTTCGGAATTCAGTGTTCAGTATTCGGTGTTCAGTATGCAGTTCAAAATCAACTGAATACTGAATTCTGAACACTGAACTGTGAATACTGGAGTTGCCGTGTTCCTCTTTGAGGGCGCGAAACTGGGCGCGGGAAAACACGAATACCTGATCCAACGGCAGATCGCGCGCGGCGGAATGAGTGCGATCTATCAAGCCGAAGACCTGACCGATCAGCGCGTCGTCGCGATCAAAGAAGCGTGCCTGGATGCCGCGTGCTCGAACAATATCGCCGCGATTCGCGCGCGTCTGTTGCATGAGATGGACGTGCTCGCGCCGCTCGACCATCGGAACATCCCCAAGGTGTACGAGCATTTCGCGTACGACAACAACGCGTACCTCGTGATGGATTACATCGCCGGCAACACGATTCGCCAGATCGAAGAACACGCGCGCACACACGCGTATCTGCTCGAAGAAGCGCGCGTGCTTGGTTGGGCGATTCAAATTCTCGACACGCTGACGTACCTGCACGAACGCCCCAAACCGATCATTCATCGCGACATCAAGCCGGAAAACTTGATCCTCGCGCCGGATGGGCGCGTGGTGCTCATTGATTTCGGCTTGATGAAGCAAGTCGAAAGCCAACTCGAAAGCGGTCCGCTGATTCACGCGGTCGGCACCGTCGAGTTCGCGCCGCCGGAGCAGTACGCCGATAGCGGCAATGTTACCGATCAACGCACCGATATTTACGCGCTCGGCGCGACGATGTACTATCTTCTCGCCGGTCGCTTGCCGCCACGCGCGGTCGAGCGCATGTTGCCGACCTCGATCAATATTTCACTGAAACTCCCCTCCCTCCGCAAAATCAATCCCACCGTTTCGTCGCAGATGGAACGCGCGATCTTCAAGGCGATGGAGATTGACCCGGAAAATCGCTACGCCTCCGCGCGCGCCATGCGTGACGCGATTTGTCCGCGCAAAGCGTTCATTCCCCTGCCGTTTTGATCGGAATATCCAAGAGGTCGAATAGGCCAACCTGCTCCCGTTGTCCTATTTTTTTGTTTTTCATGTGCCTTCCGCGATTCTGCTCGCGTATTTGCATATTTGCAATCTCTTCTATCTAAAAATTCTAGGCAGATCACCCGAATGGGTTATGCGTATCGGTAATCTACCCTAGATGGAGATACATTCAACACCTGATTCAAAACTCAGGAAAACAAGATACAATAGTGATTGTGCAAAAAGGCACAAAATTTGTTTTCCCCATAATGGTTTCTGCGATTAGGAGCGACGATGCTTGATGATTGGCGCAAATATCTTTCTCTTCGATTCAGTGCTTTACTAATCCTAATCTCAATAATCGTCCTTGGGTTGGCGGCAACCTGGAGCGCGCCGGTATCCGCTCAGGGCGATAGTTGTTTACGATGTCATGGCAATCGGGATTTGCTCAAATCGCTTAGCCCGCGCTGGCGCGAAGTGGTCGTTGATCCAGTATTGTTTGCCCAAGACAAACATGCTCAGGTCCCGTGTACCGAGTGCCACGCCAACTCCAAATTCTCCACTTTCCCTCACTCCACCGACAAAAAAATCCCCACTGATCCATCCGACCCTGTGATTGTGAAAGAGACGTGTGGCAAGTGTCACGCTGAAGTAACTGTACGTCACCTCAATTCACTGCACAGTACGCTTGAAGGGCATCGCCTCGCGCTGGTTGATTCGATGGGCAAGGAAAAAGGCGAAGCTCAATTTACTCAATGTACCGGTTGTCACGCGACGTGCACTAGTTGCCATATGAAACAACCGGACAAGTTTAATCGCCTCGTATCGCAAACGGAAAGCCATGGCTTTACGAAACAACCGGCGTCGTATGTGTGCAAGGTGTGCCACGGGCAAACTAGTGAAACGTACCTGGGTGATCCGGCAAATCCGCAACACAAGCCGAGTATGATGGCAACTGCTGGGATAGAATGTACGGATTGTCATAGCGAGAAAGAAATCCACGGCGACGGCAAGCGCCCGAATTTTATTGCCGACACGCGCAAACCGTCGTGTGAGGGATGTCATCTTCAACCTAACGCGGTCAAGTTTGCCGGGGTGAGTTCCGTTCCTCCGCAATTCGATCCACGCGAGTACGCACACCAGGCGCATGGTGATGATGTGGATTGCATCGCATGCCATACGCAGTGGTACACCAATTGCTGGGATTGTCACAGAGGCGACGCACAAAAGCAGGATAACAAACTTTATCTTGCAGTCAATCCGACGACGAAAAAAGTGCAGACTGCTGTTCATTCGCCACTCAACGCCGAACTTGGTGGCGCGGATCCTGCTATTGGTGGTTGGGCAATTAAGGCACGCCATAGTTGGGGGCAAGCTCGTCCGTGCGACGAGTGTCATACCAATTCTGATGCCTACATCGACAATTTCTTGCGCAATGGCAAATTCGTCGGCGTGTGGGCAAAGGAGCGGAGGAACGCGGGATTTGTGGATGAAAAACTGGTCGCGCGCATCACGGTTGACGCGCAGAAACTTGCGCTGACCGCGCACAGGGACATCAACTGCGTTGGGTGCCACAATAATACCGGCGACGAAACATGCACCAAGTGTCACGTGAGCACAACAAATGTAGATCGTTCGCGCACCGCGTTTACCGCGACCCAGGTTCTACTCGCGAGCAGCCGTGCTTTGATTATCGAAGCCCGCGCGCTGAATGTGGATGCGACGGGCTGGGACAAACAACGCGCGGATTTGGAAGAGGCGTATTGGCAAACGACCAATCTATTCCACAGTAACCCGAACCTCGCTCAAAAGCAAATCCAGAATCTCAATGCCGTGGCGAAGCAGTTGGTTGGTGAATCTGAGAATGCGATCGCAAATGCGCGTTTGCACAACAAGTTGCTGGTTGCCAGTGTACCATTTGTCTTTGGCGCGATGATCGCGGCGGGTGCGGGCATGCTGTTGATGCGATCAAAGAAAAACGATTTGCAAGAATAAGAGAGGATAGATCGGATGCTAACAATTTCTAGAACCCGCGTGATTGTGTTCGCTTTGATCTTGTTCGTTGCCGGTGCAATTGCCGGCTCGGGCATCGGCATCGCATACGGCACACAGACTGACGATGCAGTGACGACGCAAAGAATCGCCGAGCTGCAAAACCAACGCAAAGTGGCAGATGACAAGTACAACGTGTTGATCGCCGAATACAACAAAGTCCGCACTGCCCCAGTCGCGCCCGCAGTGAAAACGGTCGCGCCTACCCCAACCTCCATGCCGACGGCTACCGTGCCGGCGACGGCAGCGCCAGTTGCCGATTTTGGTTCGGACAAAGTGGAAGCGCGCCCCGAATCACAGATCAAGTTTCGCGATGATTCGAACGGTAAAGTGACGGCATGGCTGTGGGATTTCGGCGATGGCACGACGAGCACAGAACAGAATCCAGCCCACGCGTACAAAGAGGTTGGCAAGTACACGGTCACCCTGAAAGTGACGGGACCGGGTGGTTCGGACACCATCAAGCGCATGGACTATATCCGCATTTCCGAGGATTGTGATTGCTGATTGGCGGAGATCGGATGGGAAAGGAGGGACAAGCACAAACAAGAAGCGGCGATTTGATTTCGAGTGAAACGTCACGAATGAAATGGAGTCGAACATGAAACGGAATTGCAACGGTGCAAGAGCATTGCGGCTTTTCGCAATTCTGTCGGTGGTGACGCTGTTCGCGTTAGTGGTGGTAGGTCCTGTGTCGGCGCAAGGACCAACGGCTGAAAAATCGGCGAACAGAGGATCACCAGCGGTAGATTGCGCGATCGTAACCAAGATGGCTGGGTTCCCGAGCATCGAGTCAAGTAGCCTCATCGAACCCAAGATCGTGTTGGACAGTGAAGGGGTGGTTATCCGCGAGAGTTACATCAAGGATGGCAAGATCGTCATTCCACCCTCTGGGCTGTATTACACCAAGCGTACGTCTTCGTGGCGATGGCCGCTGGTCAACTATCCCGTGATGGCTTTAGGCAAGGTCTATTATCTTGCCGATGTGCGTCACTTTTACACGGTCAAGAAAGACTTTGTTATTAAAAAGGGCGAGCGAGTTCCGTACGGCTTGAACCTCAGCGCACTCGAACTTTCAAGCATCGGCACCTCGTGGGGACCTGGCTCGCTGAATCAGGAAGCCACATTCCAGGTTCTCAAGCCATCCGGTAACTATTATGGCAGTAGCTGGCATGCGACCAGCGCCTCACCGTTCGCGCGGTCGAGTGAAGATGCGCTGGCGTTAAAGCCAACGACGGACCCAATCGTCTTCCAGACGGATAGACTGTCATCTGTTGGCACCGGCTATTTGGTCGTCAAATCGGTGACTGAAAAAGAAGTCGAAGTGGCGGAATGGGTCGCAAACGAAATCAATGCGGTTGACATCGCCGAGAAAGCGGTCGCCGGCGTGGTGGCAGAGGGACAAACGTTGGACTTGGGCAAGTTCAAGGCAAAGGTGGTTTCGATTGACACAGCCAACAATTCTGCCAAGTTAGCCATTGTCGCGACGGATGCTCCGGACAAGGTGTTAGCCGAAAAGACGCTCGGTCCGTTGACCGACAAGATCGTCTCTCTGTTCCCTTCCAACGACAAAGAACTCGACACGTTGATGTTAAAACACGCTGATGTACAGGTGGCATTGGATGCCTATCGCAAGCCCTTCAAGGACGCGGGCAAGGTCGCGCTGGTGGGTTATGTAGGTGTGACCCACATGGATGTGCTCGGTCCTTGGAAAGACGATCCGCGATTCATCGTGTACTTTGACACCTGAAACAGCTGTGGATTGCTGAACGAGTTCATGATCGCGAATAAAGACGAGATCGTGCTCGACAGCACCAACAACGTGTTTGTTGGACCAAATCAGTATTTCAAGATCGTGATTGACAGTTTCGACGGCTCGACGATCAAAGCATGGCATTTCGAAGATCCCAAGGGTAACAAAACCGGGAATCTGGCGCTTCAGAACAAGGGCAAGCATGTAGATTTGCTTGTGACGAATGCTAATCGTACGGTTAGTCACTTTACAACGCGCTATGCCAGTCGGATCTACGCCGAGTGGGATAAGCTACGCGAAGCCGCAGGACAATAACGCAAGTCCTCTGTTTGCATTGCTTGTTCTCTGAACGTGTCGACAAAAGGCGGAGAGTCAGATTATGGCTCTCCGCTCTATTTTGCTTAAAATTGTTCCACAATTTGCCACTTTTGTTCCCAAAATCGGGCAATTACCCTACGTCAAATAGGGTGATTCCCTATTCCCGCTTGCTCCTCATCAAAGTAAAATACATTCGCATTTTTGTATGGCAATCTGTTTCTACTCAAGGGCAGGACAATGACGTCGCTTCTCAAATTAGATTTTGTACGTATCCCGGCGGGCGAGTTTATCATCGGCAGTGACACGCGTGTTTATCGTCAAGCCGGTACTGACGAACTTCCTCAGCATCACCTCAGCGTTAGTGATTTCTTCTTGATGCGCCATCCCGTGACGAACGGGCAATTCCACCTTTTTTTGCAAGCCACTGGACATCGCGCACCCCTGTACTGGAACGCTACGCGCGATATGTTCGATTCTGCAAACACCGATTTACCGGTCGTGGGCGTATCGTTCGCGGACGCGCTCGCGTTTTGTCAGTGGGCAAGCCACGAAACCGAATTGCCGATTCGTTTGCCGACCGAATCCGAATGGGAAAAAGCCGCGCGCGGAACCGATGGTCGTTTGTACCCGTGGGGCAATGAGTGGGACGCGAGCCGGTGCAACAGTTCGGAAAGCAAAATTGGCGCGCCGTCGCCGATTCGAAAATTTTCGCCACGCGGCGATAGCCCGTACGGCATCGCGGACATGGCAGGGAATGTGCAAGAGTGGTGCATGTCGTACTTTGGCGCGTATCCGTACGATCCGTCGGATGGACGCGAAGCATTGGTGTACGCGAGTGACGGCGCAAGTGTGTTGCCGAAATTATACGAAACTGGGTGTGTTGCCAATCCGCAACAGCTCGAGGCAGCGTTGGGCAAGCAAGTGTTACGCGGCGGTTCGTGGCGCGAGTCGAAACACGAAGGACGGTGTGCATACCGCAGTTGGGCGGCGCCGATGCACCGTAGTGATGACACCGGCTTGCGATGTGCCTACGAATTGCCGGCGTGATGCGCCATGCGCGCCAACGCCGCCCACATCTCAAGGAGGTAGGCGGACAGCATCACAACAAAACGGGCAAGGCATGTCAAGGGTGACACGTGCCGCGTGTCCGACGAAGAGTCGCCCATTCCAGACCACACAAAGGAGAAGGTCGTATGAACATCCCAGAAGATTGGCTGGCTGTGATCATTGCGTTCGCATTGTTGATCTTGGCGATGGTCGGTATGATTCCGCCCGCGCTCGTCAAGTTCTAATTTGATCGGATGAAAAAGGAGACATTCCTATGACTACGGCAAAACCTGAAGCCAAACAACCTGTATCCACCAACGGTCCGATCAACATTATCGCCGGTTTGGTGTTGGTGGTTGTCCTGGCTTGGCTCGCGCTCCAGTTGAAATTGATGGTTTATAACGTCAAAGACATCGGCTTGGGCATTCCCGGCAAAGCGTTGGAGTATCCGCTGTGGGCGGCGATTCTCGGCTTGGTCGTGAACTTTTTGCTCAAGGCAGTCAACCTGCACGAGTTTGTCAAAGCGGGCATTCGCACCGAGTTATTCCTCAAGATCGGGTTGGTTCTGCTTGGCGCGACAGTTAGTTTCATGACGATTCTCACAGCGGCGGGTGGCGCGGTCATTCAAGGCATCATCATGATCGCGTGTGTGTATATGTTCTGCTGGTGGCTCGCCGGCAAGTTCGGTCTGTCCGATTCGCTCCGCGCAGTCATGTCCACTGCGATCTCGATCTGCGGTGTCTCGGCAGCCATCGCCGCGGCGGGTTCCGTGCTGGCAAAGAAAGAAGAAATCACGTACATCACTGCGCTCGTCATCGTTACGGCGCTGCCGTTGATGGTCATCTCGCCCTTGATCGCGAGCGCGATTGGTTTGCCTGAACCGGTCGCGGGCGCGTGGTTCGGCGGTAACGTGGACACGACGGCGGCGGTCGTCGGCGCGGGCACGATCTACGGTAAGACCGCGCAACAAATCGCGACCATCGTCAAGTCAACGCAGAACGCGTTTATCGGCGTGGTTGCCTTTATCCTTGCCTTGTACTTTACGACGGTCGTCGAAAAAGGCAAGGAGAAACCCAGCGCCGGGATCATTTGGCAACGCTTCCCCAAGTTCGTGCTTGGGTTCATCATCGTTTCGATTCTGTTCACCGTGCAAATCATTCCCAAACCGCTGGCTGCCGCGCCGTTTAACGCGACAGACGCGATTCTCTTTATGAAAGACTGGTTCTTCTGCTTTGCGTTCGTCTGCATGGGCTTGGAACTGTCGGTCGGTGAACTGAAGAAGATGGGCTGGTCGCCGGTGATTGTGTACCTCATCGTGACGGTGTTCAACACCTTGCTCGCTCTCGGCGTGTCCTGGATCATCTTCGGCTATCTGTTCCCAGTCAAGATGTAGGCAATTCGTTTCGCGCAAATACACCGCCGACAGCGGTGGACGCTGCTGTCGGCGGTACTATTGATGGAGGTTGTGAATGTCCAACAATGGCACTCCCATGCTGGACGATCTGGAAAAAGGACCGTGGCCCTCGTTCGTGACCGACATGAAGCAAGCCGCCGCAAAGAAACCGGCGGTCAACGATCTGATGCGACAACTCGAAGCATCGTACACGGAAAAGGTCGGTCACTGGAAGCACGGCGGCATCGTCGGTGTCAAGGGCTATGGCGGCGGCGTCATCGGTCGCTATTCCGATTCACCAGATCGTTTTCCCGGTGTAGAACATTTCCACACGATTCGTGTGAATCAACCGGCAGGTTGGTTCTACAACACGAAATCATTGCGCGCGCTGTGTGATGTGTGGGACAAGCACGGTTCGGGTCTCACCAATTTTCACGGCGCGACGGGCGATATCATTTTGCTCGGTACGACGACCGACCAACTGCAACCGACGTTCGATGATCTCGCCGAACTCGGGTTCGACCTCGGCGGTTCCGGCTCGGCGATGCGCACGCCCAGTTGTTGTGTTGGTCCGGCGCGTTGCGAGTGGGCGTGTTTCGATTCGCTCAACGTCGTGGACACCGTGACGCGCACATTCCAAGATCAACTGCATCGCCCGATGTTTCCGTACAAATTCAAAATCAAAGTGAGCGGTTGCCCCAACGATTGCGTCGCCGCCATCGCGCGTTCCGATATGGCGATCATCGGCACCTGGAAGGGCAACATCGCGATTGACCAAACCGAGGTCACCCAATGCGCCGCGAACGGGATGAATATTCAAACCGAAGTCGTGGACATGTGCCCGACGCATTGTATGGCATGGGACGGTTCGACGCTCAAGATCGAAGACCGCGAGTGCAATCGCTGTATGCACTGCATCAACTTGATGCCGAAAGCGTTGCGACCTGGCAATGAGCGCGGCGCGAGTATTCTGGTCGGTGGCAAAGCGCCCATCGTGCACGGCGCGATGTTGGGCTGGGTCGTCGTGCCCTTTATCAAACTCGAACCTCCGTACGACAACTTGATCGAACTGGTCAACAAGATTTTCGAGTGGTGGGATGAAAACGGCAAGATGCGCGAACGCCTGGGCGAGTTGATCAATCGCCAAGGTATGGGCAAGTTCTTAAAAGCGGTGGGACTCAAACCGGTGCCGCAAATGATCAAACGACCGCGCGCGAATCCGTACTACTTTTGGCGCGAGGGGGTGTAAGATGGCAACACGCACAGATTTTGGACCGCCCGATTATCGGCAGATGCTTCCGCCGATCATCACCAAAAACTACGGGCAGTGGAAATATCACGAACGCTTGCAACCCGGCTTGCTGATGCACGTCGCGGAATCCGGCGACGCCTTGTACACGATTCGCGTTGGTTCGGAACGGTTGCTCAGTACCGACAAGGTGCGCGAGATGTGCGACCTCGCGGAAAAATATTGCGACGGCTATCTGCGTTTCACCAGTCGTCACAACGTCGAATTCTTGTGTTCCGATAAAGCCAGAGTAGACCCACTCATCGCAGAATTGAAGGCGAAGGGTTGGCCCGTCGGCGGCACCGGTCATTCGATCACGAACATCGTCCACACCCAGGGTTGGATTCACTGCCACACGCCCGCGACGGATGCGTCGGCGGTCGTCAAATCGGTGATGGACGAACTGTACCAATACTTTGGCACGATGGATTTGCCGGGCTATTGCCGCATCTCGCTCGCATGCTGTTTGAATATGTGCGGCGCGGTACACTGCTCCGACATCGCGATCCTGGGTATGCACCGCATGGTGCCCAAGATCAATCACGACATTGTTCGCACCAAGTGCGAACTGCCGAACGTCATCGCGGCGTGCCCGACCGGCGCGATTCGTCCCGATCCCGCGAATAAGAGTCTCACCGTGAATCCGGATCGCTGCATGTACTGTGGCAACTGTTACACGATGTGCCCGGGCATGACGGTCGCGGATCCCATAGGCGACGGCATTTCGATCTGGGTCGGCGGCAAAGTGTCGAACTCGCGCAGTGGTCCGGCGTTCTCGCGCCTCGTCGTGCCATTCCTGCCAAACAATCCGCCGCGCTGGCCCGAGACAGTCGAAGTGGTCAAGATGCTCGTCGAAACCTGGGCGAAGCATGCGCGCAAACACGAACGGATGGGCGAGTGGATCGAGCGTATCGGCTGGGAGCGGTTCTTTGAAATCACCGGCTTGCCGTTCACCGAACAAATGATTGACGACTTTACGATGGCGCCCGAAACGTTCCGCACGACCGCGGCGTTCAAGTGGTGAGGTTAGAAATTGGATGTTGGAGGTTGGAAATTGGATGATGCTGGATTCCAACTTCCAATCTCCAACTTCCACCCTCCACTGACAATCGAAAATGGAGGTAACGATGGCTGATGAAGTAAACGAAGAACTGCTCGCCAAAGTGCTCGAGTTCTTCAAGAAGAAGAACAAGATGTTGACGAGCCGCGATGTCGCCGCCGGGGTGGGCATCGAGAACGCGCTCGCGAAAAAAGCGATCACGGTGTTGGTGAATGACGGTCGTTTGGAATTTACATCGTACGGCGGTGCGACGTTCATTAAATTACCCGGTGGCAATGGATGATAACACGCACGCGGTGCGTGACATCGAAATCCCTCACCTCTCACCCCCTGCTCTCTCTCCCCGCTCCTGATGTTGAGCGAAGCCGAAGGGTCAGGAGCGGGGAGAGGGGAATGGGGAGTGGGTGAGGCAAACCAAAGGAGTAAAGTATGCCATACGTTGATTATAACGGAACGCAACTCGAAGTGGATGAAGACGGATTCATCGCCGACCCGGCGCAATGGAACGAAGATCTCGCCAAGTTCCTTGCCAGGACGGCGGAAGAAATTCCGGAACTGACGGCGGATCACTGGAAGGTGATCTACTATCTCAACAAGTACTATAAAGATTTCGGCATCGCGCCGATGGTTCGCAAAGTGTGCAAGGAAACGGGGTTCGATGTCAAGCGCATCTACGAATTGTTCCCCAGCGGTCCGGCGAAAGGCGCGTGCAAGATTGCCGGTTTGCCCAAGCCAACCGGGTGCGTTTAATCAGTGCAATAGTGCGATAGTTAATCGGACGAAAGAACAACTATCGCACTAGCACACTATCGAACTATTCCGGAGACTAGCATGGCTTGGAATCTCCTCGCGGGTTTGCTCATCGGTTTCGCTTATCTCTCGTTCATTATTCTCGTCGCGGGATTAGCGTTTCGGCTGTACCTCTACGCCAAGACGCCTGCGCCGCTCAAGATCGTTTCGACGCCCGGACCTAAAACAACCGGCGGCGTTCTCACGCGCCTGGCGGGCGACGCGCTCATCTTTCCCAATCTGTTCCAAGCGGACAAGGCGTTGTGGGCGGGCGCGTGGGTGTTCCATGTCTGCTTGGCGCTCGTCTTTTTCCGGCACGCGCGCTATTTTTTGTATCCCGTTCCCGAATGGATTTCCGATTGGGCGAGTCCCGGCATCCTGATGGGATTCGTCTTGCCGATTCCCGCGCTCTATTTGTTCTGGCGACGCTTGGCTCTGCCGCGCAACTTGTTCATCTCCGGCTTGCCCGATTACATTTCGCTGATGCTCATCATTCTCATCGCGGCGACGGGAATGCTCGTCAGTTATTACGCGCGCGTGTACCTCGTGGATGTCAAGGCATTCACCCTGGGTCTGCTGTCGCTCAAGCCGGTCGCGCCGCCCGCGCATCCGATTTTCCTCGCGCATTTCTTTCTCGTCTGTTTGTTGATGATCTATTTTCCGTTCAGCAAACTCGTGCACGCCGGCGGCATTTTCTTTTCGCCGACGCGCAATCAGCGCGACAATGTGTTGCAAAAACGATACGTGAATCCCTGGGACAAGGAGGTTGGCATTGACTAGCGCCAAAGTGGAATTCCCAGAACTCGCGCCCAAGAACGGCATCCTCCCAGTCCCGGAAATGAACGAAGGTATTTCCGCCGCGCTGACCTGCCATCCGTGCAAAGTGAAAGACATGCGCGCGATTGCGCTGCCGACCGAGCGCGTGCCCGATTGGCAGAACAAAGCGGTTGAGAAACTGCGCGAGTTGTTGACCAAGTATCGTTCGCTCCAGGTCTACCTCGATATTTGCGCGCAGTGCGGCGCGTGCGCGGACAAGTGTCAGTTCTACCTCGGCACGAGCGATCCGAACAATATGCCGGTCGCACGCGCGAATTTGCTCCGCAAAGTGTACCGCTATTATTTCAAACCGTTCGAACGATTCACCGGCGGCGAAGCGGAAGCGTTCAACGATCAAGTGTTGCAAGAGTGGTACACCTACTTTTACCAATGCTCCGAGTGCCGGCGTTGCGCGGTCTTTTGTCCGTACGGCATTGACACCGCGGAAATCACGATGGCGGCGCGCGAAATCATGGCGGCGATTGGCGTCGCGACCAAGTACGTCACCGAAGTCGTCGCGAAGGTGTACGAGCGCGGCAACAACCTGGGTATTCCCGGTCCCGCGTGGATTGACAATTGCCAGTTTCTCGAAGAGGAACTGAAAGCCGAAACCGGCAGAGACATTCGAATGCCGGTGGACGAAGAAGGCGCGGACGTGTTGCTCGTGATGCCCTCCGCCGATAACTTTGCAAACACCGACACGATGATGGCGTACGGGAAATTGTTTTATCACCTGGGTATTTCGTGGACGACCAGCACGTACGCGAACGAGGGCGGCAACTTTGGCTTGTTCCTGAATTATCGCAACATGAAAAAAGTGAACAAGCGCATTCTCGACGCGGCGCGGCAACTCAAGGTCAAGCGCGTCATTTGGGGTGAGTGCGGGCACGCGTGGCGCGCGGCGATTCACACCGACACGTTGAGCGGTCCGATGGATTTTCTCGATCCGCCGCACCCCGTTCACATTTGCCAATTCACCGCCGATCTCATCAAGCGCGGCGCGTTCAAGATTGACAAGTCCGCGAACGACGATGTGCTCGTCACGTACCACGATCCGTGCAACGCGGCGCGTGCCGGCTCGCTCCTCGAAGAGCCGCGCGAGATGATTCGCGCGACGTGCAACAAATTTATCGAAATGCCGCGCGACACGATTCGCGAAAAGACATTTTGTTGCGGCGCGGGCGGCGGCTTGCTCACCGACGAGATCATGCCGATTCGCATGGCGGGCGGACGACCGCGCGCGGAAGCCTGCCGCTCGACTGGCGCGACGTACCTCGCGACGCCGTGCGCGATCTGCAAAGCGCAACTCCCCGAAGTGATGAAGCACTGGAAGGTGGATACGCGCGTTGGCGGCGTGCACGATTTGTTGAGCAAAGCGATGATTTTGTAAAGGATGAAGGCAGAAGGATGAAGGATGAAAAAAAACATCCTTCATCCCTCACGCGAAGCATGCATCCTTAAAATGGATGGATATGAAAAAAATCTTTCTACTCTGTTTTATTCTTGCTGTAATAATTTTTCCGCTCGCCGGCTGCGTGCCGGAAAAACCGGCGAAAGACGGCAAGGGCGAACTCGCCGTGACGATCAGCCGCGAGTTTACCGCGCCGGTCACGCACAGTCCGCTCGAATGGTGGCAGGCGCGACATTTCCAAGTGATTGATTCCGGCGATATGCAGGAAAAAGATTGTCTCTACTGTCATCAGACCGAACGCTCGTGCAACAATTGTCACGGGTATGTGGGTGTGAGAAAAATCAAATAGTTGGACCGTTGGGTAGTTGGGTGGTTAGGTTGTTGGATCGAACCACTCAACCGCCTACCACCCAACACCAATCCTGGGATAGGTGTTATGCAATCCACTCCAACAGCAGATGTACCCATCAGACCGAGCAAACTTCAATCGCGCCGCAATTTCATCCAAGCGATGCTGGGCATGGTTGGCGCGGCGTGGGCGGGCTGGCTCGCGCAAGGCGTACTGTTCCCGGCTCCGCGCGTAACGACCGGGCAAGTCAAACTCGCGTTGAACGATGTGCCGGTGGGCGGTGTCAAACCAATCACGTACGAAGGCAAGCCCGCGCTGGTTCTGCGTTCGACGGAAGGTGTGACTGCCATTTCGATGATTTGCACGCACCTGGGTTGCACGGTGCAATGGCAGGAAGGCAAGCAACAATTTTATTGTCCCTGCCACGATGGCACATTCGACCGCGAGGGGGATGTGCTTGCCGGTCCGCCGCCGATGCCGCTGGAATCGTTGACTGTCAAGGTCGCGGGGAACGAGATCGTGATTGGGGAAGCGTGAGTTGGTAATACGAGGGTTTCGATGAATCGCCTTTTTATCATTTTGATGTTTGCGAGCATTGCACTTCCATTCGCGCTGACGCCGACGGCGAACGCGATGCCGGAGTACGCCACGCGCACCGGCGAGCCGTGCGGCACGTGTCACACGAGCGCCGCGGGTGGCGGGTTGCGCTCACCGCGCGGGCAGGGCTGGGTCGCGCAGACGAAACCAAGCGCGGTGCCGACGCTCGACGAGTCGCTCAAAATCCTGGGTGTCAACATCACGACCAACCCGGCGGATTATCTCGCGCCGAGCATTCTGCCCGCCGCGCCTGCGCCGCTCGTCACCCGGTTCGACAAAAAATTGCAACTGCTCGAACGTTTGTTGGAGTACGACGGCAACTGATCGCGAATCGAAACGAATAATCGAATTATTGGAAAATGGAATCATGAAAGTTTCACGACGCGATTTTCTCAAAATAGGTGCGGGGCTGGCGGCGACCGGTGCAGTGTTGCCGATCATCAAATCGGCGGCGGATGCGCGCGTCCCGGCGATTGCGCCGGAAGAGCAGGGCGAAAAATTTGTGGCGACTGTCTGCGCGATGTGCCCATCCGGTTGCGGTCTCCAGGTTCGCGTGGTCAACGGCAAAGCGGTCAAGGTCGCGGGCAATCCTCTGCATCCGCTCAACCAAGGCGTGTGCTGTCCCAAAGGGCAAGCGTCGCTCGAAGTGCTCTACAGTCCGGAACGACTCGCACAACCGATGAAGCGCAAAGTTGGCAAGGATGTCGCGGCAACGGATCTCGCGCAGTGGGAAGCGATCTCCTGGGACGACGCGCTCAAGATCGTTTCGGAAAAATTGCGCGCGTTGCGCGAGCAAGGTCAAGCGCATACGGTCGCGGTCCTGCACGGCGAACTACGCGGGCAGATGCGTCCGCTGTGGTCGCGCTTCCTGTCCGCGTACGGCTCGCCGAACATGCTCTCGACTGATTCGCTCGACGGCGAAGCCGCGCGGCTCGCGATGTTTTTCGCGCAAGGCATCAACGGCTATCCGATTTACGATGTGGACAATGCGCGCTACGTCTTGTGCCTGGGCGGCAGTCTGCTCGAATCATCGCGTCACTTGCAAAAATATTTGTCGGGTTACGGATTCATGCATCGCGGCGCGTCGAATCGCGCGAAACTCATCGTCGTGGATAGTCGCCTCAACGTCACTGCTGCCAAAGCCGACGAATGGATTCCGATTCGTCCTGGCACGACCGGCGCGCTCGCGCTCGGCATCGCGCACGTGCTCATCAAAAGTGGCTTGGTCGCAAAATCGTTCGTGGACAATTACACGTTCGGCTATGAAGATTTCAAAGACGACCAGGGTCGCACGCATCGCGGATTCAAAAGTCTCGTGCTCGAAGAGTACCCGATTGATCGCGTCGCGGACATTACCGGCGTGCCGAGCGGTACGATTGCGAAACTCGCCGGCGAGTTCGGCAACAACCATCCCGCGCTCGCGGTGATGCCCACCGGGCGCGGCGATCTCGCGGGCGGCAACGGCATGTTCACCGCGCTCGCGATTCACGCGCTCAATGCGTTGGTTGGCTCCATAGATGTGCCGGGAGGTATTCAGGTTCAACAGACGCCGAACCTTGCTCCACTCCCGGCACTGCCGACCGACCCAGTCGCGGAAAAATCGCGCGCGATGGCGCGGCTCGATGGCGTGGGCAGTGATTATCCGGTTGCGTACTCGGCGTTTCAAAATCTCGCAGACAATCTCGTTCAGGGCAAGCCGTATGCGGCGAACGCGTTATTCTTGCTCAACGCGAATCCAGTTCACGAAGCGCCGCAAGGCAAACGCTTCATCGAATCGTTCAAGAAAACGGCGCTCGTCGTCAGTTTCAGCCCGGTGCTCGACGAGAGCGCGGCATACGCGGATTTGATTTTACCCTCGCTCACGTTTTTCGAAATGTGGGGCGATGATATTCTCGAAGGCACGGGCTATCCTGGGATCGCGCTGCGGCAACCGGTCGTCGCACCGGTGCGCGATGGACGCAATCCCGGCGATGTCGTGTTGCAACTCGCGAAACAACTCGGCGGCAAGGTGAGCGAGGCGTTGCCCTGGAATGATTTTCTTACAGTCGTGAAACAACGCGTTGCGGGAATGCAAATTTCCTGGGACGATCTTCTTGGCAAAGGGGCGTGGTCGGCGCTCGTCTATTTCAACGCGCAGCCGGGCAGCAAGGCGTGGGCAAAAGTCGTCGGACGCGATCGCGTGAACGCGCCGAAAGATGGACGATTCGATTTCTTCTCGCGCGAATTGTTCGCCGCATTGAATCCGAAAAGCGATGTCGAGTGCTTGCCGCATTTCACCGTTCCCGCCGAAACCGCCGACGCGAATTATCCGTTCGTCCTGATTTCGCAAGAGACGATGACGCAACCGCGCGGGTGGAGCGGCGTGGTGCCGACGCTGTACGAAGTGTACGGCTTGCAAACGAGCGCGCGCTGGGAAACCTGGGCGGAGATTCATCCGCAAGCCGCCGAGCAATTGGACATCAAACAAGACGATCTCGTGTGGATTGAATCGCCTGCCGGGAAGATTCGCGTGCGCGCAAAAATCGTCGAAGGCATTTGGCAAAACGCGATCAACGTGCCGGGTGGTCAGGGACATTTCAGTGCGGCGCAGTGGGGGCGCGAATCGTCCACGGCGAAGATGAAGCACGGTGCGAATCCGTACGACTTGATGGCAAGCGGAAGCGAAAAAAATTCCGGCGTCGCGGCAATGTTGCCGACACGCGTCAAGATTTACAAGGCGTAGTGATTGGGATTGTCGGTGGACAGACCCTCGTGTTGCGCAATTTGCAACAGACGGTTGTCTGACGAGAGGAAATTGAGCGGAGACAAATTGAGCGAAACAAAGACACGATTCGTTGCCAACGCGGAGGCGAGTTGCAACGCATCCAGCGTCCGCAAAGGATGTCGCTCGATGAGGTCGCGTGCCAGATCGAATGTGTTGTTTTCCAATTCGATTATATGATAACGCGTCGCGCAATCATCGTCAAACGCGTTTCGATGGTCGGCGTATTGTGTTCGTGTGACTGTGCCTTCACGTAAACGTCGCGCGAACGCGCTGATGATTTCAGTGGTGGTCAATCGCGAGGCGACGAATACGTGTTCGGGTGAATCGGTCAAATCGCGAACCCAAACGCTTCCCGTTTCATTCAAATAGCGTTTGATGAGCGCGCTCGTGTCCAGAAAATAAATCACACGCGTTCTCCGCGCTCTTCGATGACGATTTCTGAAAGCGATTTGCCTTTCGAGAATGCTTGAGCAAGTTCGGCGCGACGCTTGGTGGACACGCGGCGTGATGCGCGACGCACGGGTCGCACGAGACCAGCAGCAATGAGCGCGTGAATCGCGCGATCTTGTTCCGAAAGTTTTTTCGATTTTTTCGTTGTGACAACGAACGTATTTTTGAGCGCATCAACGATAACGCGTTCGACCGTGTAACCTGTTTCATCGGCCCGTTCGCGGATACTCTTGGAAACGTGCTCTGGCAAATGCACAGAAAGTCTAGTCATTTTTCACCTCGGCGACATTATAACGCGCTCGAACGACTTTGGCAACTGGTTTTGTTTTCGGAGGATAGGAATGCCTCGTTGGACAATGGCGATTGATCTCGATAAATGTCTGGGTTGCCAGGCGTGCACGGTCGCGTGCCGCATGGAGAATAACACGCCCATCGCGGGACCGGAGCAAGCGGCGAAAGGTCGCGCGATGTTGTGGAATGAAGTGATTCCGTCCAGCGACGGCGAATATCCGAATGTGACCGCGCGGTACATCCCGCGTCCGTGCATGCACTGCGACGACGCACTTTGCGTCAAGGTGTGCCCGGTCAAGGCGACGTATCGGAACGAAGAAGGTACCGTGCTCGTGGATTACGACCGCTGTATCGGTTGTCGTTTCTGCACGGTCGCGTGCCCGTACGCGGCGCGCTATTTCAACTGGCACGAGCCGTACTATCCCGAAACGCTCAAAGCACATCTCAATCCGGACGTGGCGATTCGTCCCAAAGGTGTCGTCGAAAAATGTACGTTCTGCGTGCATCGGCTACGCAAGGCGCGCGAGCAAGCCGCCGCCGAAGGTCGCGTGTTTCAGGCGAGTGATTACGTTCCCGCGTGCGTCGAGACGTGCACCGGGCGTGCGCGTTATTTCGGCGACCTCGACGACCCGGCGAGTCTGGTCTCGCAACTGCTCAAGAGTCCGCGCGCGTTCCATCTACTCGAAGAACTCGGCACGCATCCCAAGGTCTTTTATCTTAGAGAAGGATGACGCAGAATTTTCGATTTTGGATTTTCGATTGGCTCGATCGCAAATCGCAAATCGAAAATCCAAAATGGAGTCATAATGTCCCGTATCGAACAAACCGTTTTTGCGCCGCTGCGAACGACCGGCAAAAGTTTTTGGGTTCTATTTACGATTCTCGCCGCGCTGACCGGCTGGGGCGTGTTCGCGTACATCTATCAACTATCCGATGGCTTGGGCGTCACCGGGTTGAGCCGCCCGGTGTACTGGGGCATCTATCTCACGAACTTTGTTTTCTTCATCGGCATCAGTCACGCCGGCACGCTCATCTCCGCGATTCTGCGCGTCACACAAGCGAACTGGCGTCGCTCGATCACGCGTATCGCCGAAGCCGTCACCGTGTTCGCGTTGTGCGTCGGTGGTTTGCAAATTCTGATTGACATGGGTCGCCCCGAACGCGCGCTGAACGTGATTTTATACGGACGCTATCAATCGCCGTTCCTCTGGGATTTTACCTGCATCAGCATTTATCTGTTCAGTAGCATCACATACCTCTACTTGCCGATGTTGCCGGATCTGGCGCGTCTGCGCGACAAGTTCGACGGCGCGGGTTGGCGCAAATGGTTGTACACGACGCTCGCGCTGGGTTGGAAAGGCAATTACGAACAACATCATCGGCTCGAAAAAGCGATTGCGATTCTTGCGATTGCGATCATTCCGATTGCGGTCTCGGTACATACGGTCGTCTCGTGGATTTTCGGCATGACGTTGCAACCGATGTGGCACAGCACGATCCTGGGTCCGTACTTTGTCGTCGGCGCGATCTTTTCCGGCATCGCGACCTTGTTCCTCGCGATGGCGTTGATGCGCAAGGTGATGCACCTCGAAGAATGGCTCACCGAGAAGCAGTTCAATTATCTCGGCTTGCTGCTCCTCGTGATGAGCGTACTCTGGACGTACTTTACGCTTTCCGAGTACGTCACCACATTTTACGGCGCGCTCGCAGACGAAATGCCAGTCGCCAACGCGAAAATCTTTGGCGAGTTCAACTGGGCATTCTGGACGATGGTGCTCTTTAACGGCATTCTCCCATTCGTGATTCTGATTCGGCGTTCGGGGCGCACGGTAATGGGCACGGTCATCGCTTCGATTTTCATTGACATCGGGATGTGGCTCGAACGATTCACGATTGTCGCGCCGAGTCTCACGCGTCCGCGCCTGAGCCAGTGGGCGATCTATCAGCCGACCTGGGTCGAGGCGTCCATCACGATTGGTTCGCTCGCGATGTTCGCGCTGTTGTTCGTCGTGTTCTTCAAACTCTTTCCCAGTCTCGCGATCTGGGAAGTCGAAGAAGGCGTCGAGATCGAAGAACGCCGGAAATTGGCGGAGAAAATCAGACTCGAAGATTTACGCGCTGCAAGCGGCGTGGCAAGCGGCGAGTGAAAGTTGAATGTCATTGCGAGGCGCGATTTTCCCTGGCACCGCCCGCCAGGGCAGGTGTGTGACGAAGCAATCGCCAAAATGTTAGGGGATTGCTTCGCCGCTCCGCGGCTCGCACTGACAGTCTGAGGAAAATATGGATACTCTCTACTGGCTCATTGATACACAAACGTTCGGCGGCATGGTCGTGCTGATCGTGTTCTGCTCGGTGCTCGTGACGTACTTTTTCATGTTGCGTTGGATCGCGGCAGGCGCGCGGGAGGAAGAATGAATCGAGAATTCGGAATTCGGAATTCAGCATTCAAACGCCTGCGCTTGTTTCTCGTTTGTGGTTTAATTGCACTGATGTTTGGTTTATTGGCAATTAGTATGCCAGCGCAAGCGGACGGCAATTCGCAATCCGCAATTCGCAATCCGCTAATTGGAAATTACTGTATCGAGTGCCACACGTCCACCCCGACGAACGCGCTCGATTGGGCGCGACCGATCGAGTGGGCGCGCGATATTCCGTGCGCTACGCTTCGCAAAGGATATGAGGAAATTTATCAGACCGATATGCTCGTGAGCGCGTTTCAAAATGCCAACGCGGAAATCCGGATGGTCGGCGTGGATACGAGCGCGGCGGAGAAACGTCTCAATGCACGGCGCGTGACCGCGCTGCGCGTGTTTGATACCGAATTTTCGTCACTGCCCGCGCTCTCGAACGCGGCGCAGGCGACGCGCTATCAAATGCAAAAATCGTACGCCGCGCTGCACGCTGCGCGCGCGGAACGTGATCGTCTGTTCATTCTCATCGCGTTGATCGCCGCGACCGTGTTCCTGCTCACCGGAATTTTCCTGGGTTGGCGCAACACACTCAAAGGCAAAGGCGCGTTCATACGCGCGCGCACGTTTCTGCCGATGACGCTCCTCGCGATGCTGGTCGCCTTTGTTATTTTTGCGCTACCGATCTTTGCGTACTCGCCCGGCTTGCCCGACGCGACCGAAGAAGAGACTGAACGCCAAGCCGCCTCGGACGCGGCGACGCGTGTGAGCGATGCCGCGTCGCGTCTCTCGGCGCAGGCGTGGACGCTCGCGCACGTCGGCGCGAAATGGAACATGCTCGACAAAACGCAGGCGAGCGCCGCGTTGACGGATGCGCGACAAGCCGCGCGCGACAAGGAATTGCAGAGCGACGCGTACTGGGGCAAAGCGCAAGCCGTGCGCGAGAGCGCGGTCGCGTGGAATGCGTCCACGCACGACCTTGCCGAGTTTCGCACGGACACAATCGGCTATGCCGCCTCTAGTCCCTGGCAATATCGCGCGATGGCATCCGAGTGGATCAACGTTGATAAAGCGAAGGCAATCGAGTCACTCGACCTGGGTCTTGCCAACGTCCAACGCCCAACTTCCAATCTCCAATCTGCGCTCGAATTGCGCGCGATTGCGGTGACGTACGCGCAACTCGATCAAGCTAAGGCGAACGCGCTCATCGCGCAGATTGGCGATCCGATGATTCGCGCGTGGGGTTGGCGCGAGCTGCGCGCGTTCGATAAAGCGACGCAAGCCGCGCAGCAGATCACCGCGAACTATGATCGCGCGTGGGCGCTGCGCGAAATCGCGCGCGCGTCTGGCAACCCGGCTTTGCTCAACGATGCGCTCGACGCGATTGCCAAGCTGGACAAGAGTGACATGCAAGCGTACGCGACGGCGGATGTTGCAATTGTGTGGGCATCGTTCGACGCGAACAAGGCGCGCGAGATCGCGCAGAAACTCGACGCGGCGTACCCCGAGGCGCGCGCGTATGCGTGGCGCGGCATCGGCAACGCGCTCGCGGCGACGAACGCGACGCAATCGAAAGACGCGTTCGGTGTTGCGTTAGCCGAAGCGAAAAAAGTGAGCAAGCCGTACACCGTGGAAAAATTGACGACGGCGATTCTGATAGATTACGCGCGTCTCAATACGTCTGTCGTGCTTGACAGTTTGCAACAACTCAAAGATCCATTGTTGCGCGATCAGGTGTATCGGGGAGTGATGCCGTTCGTCGCGGCGGAGGACCTCGACAAGGCATTGATCGTCACGGGACGCATCACAAGTCCAGCGATCCGCACGCAAGCGTTCACGGTGATTGGTTCAGTCGCCAGCAAGACCGACAAGGCGAAGGCGGCGATCGCGTTCAAAAACGGTTTTGCGCTCGTGGACAAACTCGAAGATCGGGCGGTCTTGCGCGACCTCGCGATCGCGTGGACGCAACTCGATCTGCCTGCCGCGCTTGTCGTTGTGGACGCGCTCGAAGACAATGGCGACAAGACGGCGGCGTTGCAAGCGATCGCGCTCGAATATGCCAAGACGGACAAGACCAAATCGGCGCAAGTATTTGATCGCGCGTTGAACGTCGCGAAAACGGTGCGCGTACGCGGCGACTCGTTCGCGGCGGCGCGCGCGCTCGGCGCGCTCGGCTCGGCGTACGCGTCGGTGGATGCGGCGCGCGCCAATCAAGCGTTCAACTTCGCGGTCGAGTCTGCCAAGCGCGTGAACGTCAAGTACTAGAGACCTTGCCGGTCTTGCTCTTTGACGCGATGGAAAATCCAAACCAATCCTCCTGGTTCAGTCGCTTGCTCGGCAAAAGCAAACGCGCCGAACGCTGGTCGGTTTTGCAGATCGAAATCACCAGCCGCTGTCCGTTGCATTGCTCGTTCTGCCCGAACAAATCGCTCGGCAAGAATTGGCTCCCCGGTGATTTGCCGTTTGACGTGTTCCGCGATTTCATCGCGCCAGACCTGGGACGCTTCGATCTCGCGTATTTGCAAGGATGGGGCGAGCCGCTGTTGCATCCGCACCTCTGGGAGATGGTGCGGCTCGCTCATACGCAACGCTGTCGCGTCGGTTTTACGACGTGCGGCGGCGCGCTCGACGATACGAATTGCGCGCGACTCGTGGACGAGGGCATAGACCTGCTTTCGATTTCCTTCGCCGGCGCGACGCGCGAAACGCACGACGCGTGGCGCGTTGGTTCGAGTTTCGATAAACTCGCGGCGAATGTCACGCGTTTGGTGAACGCGCGCAACGCGCGCAAGAGCAAATTACAAATCGAATTGCATTTCTTGATGATGCGCGCGAACCTGCGCGAACTGCCCGCGTTCGTTCGATTAGCGAAATCGCTCGGCGCAGACCAGGTCGTTGCGACAAATGTCGCGTACACGCCGACGCGTGAAATCGAAGCGCTGCGCGTCTTTGCGAACGCGCCCGACCTCGCGCATCAAGACCTGGTCGCCGAAGCGGCAGAGATCGCCCAGGAAATCAAAATCAAATTCAACGCGTACCCGCTCAAAATGGATCCGCATGTGCTCGAGTGCGACGCCAAGCCGACCGAGATTGCGTTCGTCAATCATCGCGGCGAGGTGACACCGTGCGTGTACCTGGGAATCCCGGTGCGGGCGCGCGCGCCGCGGGTGTTCGACGGCGCGGATTGCGCGTTTGCGCCGGTTAGTTTCGGCAACGTGCGCGACGGTTTGGTCGCGGTGATGCAGAGCCAGGCACGCGCCCAGTTTGTTCAGCCGATTCGCAAACGCAAATCGGCGGCGTTGTTGGCGCTAGCGGTCGCCTCCGATGAAACCGATTCGTTGATTCAGATTCCCGCACCGCCCGCACCGTGCCGCGCGTGTCCAAAAATGTTTGGGGTATGAGACTATGAATCCTCGTTCGATTTTCGATTTGCAAGCCGAGTTGTGCAAGACGATGGGCAATCCCGCGCGTTTGCGGGTCGTGCATGCGTTGCGCGAAGGTCCCCGGTGCGTGAGCGGGATTATGGAAGCGACGGGCTTGGCGCAAGCCAAGGTCTCGCAACACTTGAGCGTTCTGCGCGCGCATGGCATCCTGGCGACGGAGCGCCAGGGACGCGAGATTATCTATCGCATCGCGAATCCGAAAATCGTGAGCGTGTGCGATTTGATGCGCGAGGTTCTGCGCGAACAAGCCGAGGAACGGACCGAAATCATCCAAGCGATTCAGGTTGAAGCATAACGACGACCCTGGGAGAACGACGATGGCATTCGAATGGTTTATGATTGTGATGGGCTGGTTGTCGCTCGGCGCGTTTCTCGCGGTGGCGACCTACAAGATCACGCGCGTGACCGCGCAACCGCTCAACGTGCGTTGGGAAGTGTACCCGGTGCCGCACGAATCGAAAGCGCGCCGCGAGTACGGCGGTTCGTACATGGAAGAGGTGGATTGGGCGGCGAAGGCGACGCATCCCTCGCGTTTGCCCGGCTTGCTGGAAATCGCCAAAGAAGTGGTTTACTTGAAACGCGTGCGCGAGTTTAACCAGTACGGCTTGTGGGGAATTTCGCTCGCGATGCACTGGGGCTTGTACCTGGGACTGGCGACGATTGGGCTGGCTGTGATCGAAACGCTCCTCGGCGTAACGTTCGGTTTGACGCCGCTCGTCGCCGGGGTCGCGTTCACGCTGGGCGCGGTGGGATCGCTTGCGATCATCGCGAAACGTTTGACGAACGCGGAGCTGGGTCTCTACACCGTGCCCGCCGATTTATTCAACCTGGGTTGGGTCGCGGCGTTGTTCATTCTCGGAATCATCGGCGGGTTGATGGACACGACGTTCGCCGGCTATCGCGCGTACGTCGCTAGTGTGTTGACGTTCAAGCCCGTACCCGTGCCGCCCATCGTGTTGATCCATTTTCTCGTCCTCGAATTATTTTTCATCTATATGCCGTTCACGAAAATCATTCACTACATCGGCAAGTACTTTACGTTCGAGCAAACGTTGTGGGACGACGCGTTCAAGACGAAAGGTTCTGCCGCCGATAATAAAGTGCTACAGCAACTGGGTTATCCGGTGACGTGGAACGCGCCGCACATCGTTCCCGGCAAAACGTGGCTGGAGCAAGCGCAGGCGACTGGTTTGGAGGAGGGCGCGCAGAAATGACCAAGCGATTGACGCAATTCAAAGAAATGGCATCGTTGTCGAACGAGCCAATCGCGCAAATCACGGCGGACGATCTGCCGCCGATCCCCGGCATCGCACAACCGGCGATTCCCGCACCGCGCCCGCGCTGGCTCGACACGTACGATTTTTCGCTCGACGGTTTTAGTGATTTTGAAATTCCCGCGCCGAAAACAGACGAAGAGAAAAAGCGCATCGTCGAAGGTTTCTTTCGCGGGCTGGAGAAACTGTTCGATCCAGAAAATAATTGGACGTTCGTCAAGGCATTCCGCCTTTCGATGGATTACTGCGTGCGCTGCCAGACGTGCTCCGAGGCGTGCCACACGTACGTCGGTAGTGGTCACCAGGAAATCTATCGCCCGACGTTTCGCTCGGAAATCTTGCGGCGCATCTATCAGCGTTATTACACGACGAGCGGCAAACTCCTGCCAGCGTTTTACGGCGCGGACATCGAAGTGAATTTCAAAACGGTGTGGCGTTTGCTCGAACTATCGTACCGTTGCAATCTGTGCCGCCGCTGCGTGATGATGTGCCCGGTCGGTGTGGACAATGCGCTCATCGCGCGCGAGATTCGCAAACTGTTTTCCCAGGAACTGGGCATCGCACCAGTCGAATTGCTCAAGAAAGGCACGCGCCAACAGTTGCAAGTCGGTTCGAGTACTGGAATGCGACCGAACGCGATGAAATCGCTCGTCTCCGATATGGAAGACCAGATCGAAGAAAAAATCGGACGGCGCATCGAAATCCCGGTGGACAAGAAAGGCGCGGACATTTTGCTGATTCACAACGCCGGCGAATTTCTCTCGTGGCCCGAAAATCCCGCCGCGTTCGCGATTCTGTTCGATGCGGCGGGCATCAACTGGACGCTCTCTAGCGAAATGCTCGGATACGACGGCGTGAATTACGGCGTGTGGTTCGACGATGTGGAACTCGCGCGTGTCGCGTTGCGCCATTTGCAAATCGCGCGAGACCTGGGTGTGAAAAAAGTCGTCGTCGGCGAGTGCGGACACGCGCACAAGGCGATGATGGTCATCGCCGACCGCGTTTTTCCGGGTGATCTTTGTATCAGCGAAATGCCGCGCGAAAGTTGCCTGCCGTTGTTGTACCAAATCGCGGCGAGCGGTCGCGTCAAGTTCGATCCGTCGCGCAACAATTTTCCGATCACATTACATGATTCGTGCAACGTCGTGCGTTTGATGGGCATTGTCAAGCCGCAACGCGAGATCATCAAAATGATCTGCGCGCAACCGCTGCGTGAGATGACGCCGCACGGTGTGTGGAATTATTGTTGCGGCGGCGGTAGTGGATTCGCGATCATGAATTCGCTCAACTTTGGCGACTGGCGCAAGAACGTGTCGAGCCGCATGAAGGTTCAACAAATCATGGCGGTGTTTGCGGACGTACTCGATCCGAGCATCAACAAGTACGTCATCGCCGCGTGCTCCAACTGCAAAGGCACGATTCGCGACGCGCAAGGGCATTACGGTTTGTGGGATCAGTACCACATTCATTACGGCGGTTTGGTGGATTTGATGGTCAACGCGATGGCGGATTTACCCAAACCGTACCTTGAATGGCCCGAGGCATAGATTTGACGAGGGGTCTAAAACACGATAAAGTGAAAGAGAGAGTTAGACGGCGGGTCGCCGAATTTTGACGACGTGAAGGAGAAACCACATGTTTGGACTGAGTGAAACCGGGATGCGCGAATTGCTCATGTTCGGCGGATTCACGGTTCTCGTTGGCATCATGCTCTACGTGGATCTTTTTTTGGTCAACAGCAAAGCGCGTGTGATCACAATCAAATCGGCGCTCATCTGGAGCGCGATTTGGATTGGCACGGCGCTGCTTTTCAACGTGTTCGTCTACTTTGAACTAGGTTCCGAAGCGGCGTTGATGTACTTTACCGCCTACATCGTCGAGAAATCGCTCAGTGTGGACAACCTGTTTGTCTTTCTCGTCGTGTTCAGCTATTTCGGCATCGCGCCGATGTACCAGCCGCGCGTCCTGCGCTGGGGTATTCTCGGCGCGATTGTGATGCGCGCGATTCTCATCTTTATCGGCGTCGAACTTGTGGAAGCGTTCAACTGGATGCTCTACGTTTTTGGCGCGATTCTGATTTTCACCGCGTTCCGTCTGATCAACGGCATTGACGACGAAGTAGACCCGGGCAAAAATGCCGCGCTCAGGTTTGTTTCCAAATATCTGCCCGTTACCAAAGAACTGCATCACGAAAAGTTCCTCGTGCGACTGAAGGGTGTGCTGTACGCAACGCCCTTGCTCGCGACCGTGGTCGTGATCGAGAGCACGGACTTGCTCTTTGCTTTGGATTCGATTCCGGCGGTGCTGGGTATTACGCACGATTTATTCATCGTGTACACCTCGAACATCTTTGCGATTCTCGGTCTACGCGCGCTCTACTTTGCACTTGCCGGGGTGATGCAATTGTTCCACTATCTCAAGTACGCGCTCGCGATCATTCTCGGTTTTATCGGCGTCAAAATGCTGTTGCACGAAGTCGTCAAGATTCCAATTGAGATCGCGCTGGGTGTGGTGTTTGGATTGCTTGTGCTTGCCGTCCTCGCGTCGCTTCTGTTCCCGCGCAAAGATAAAGAAGATAAACAAGCCGAGTCCGCTTTGGCGGGTAATCCCGGCGAAGTTGAATAGGTAATCTTGCCAACGGAGAAAATAAATGTACCTCGTCACGATTGACATCGAAAAATGCAAGGGCTGCGGCGATTGTGTGGACGCGTGCCCCAGCCAACAACTCGCGCTGACCGAAGAGAACGGAAAAAAATACGTCGTGTTTAACGGCAGTCCCGACGATTGTCTCGGTTGTCTCTCGTGCCAGGAAGGGTGCGCGGATGGCGCGATCGTCGTCACCGAGTTGTAATGCCGCCGCGCGTGGTCATCGCCGCGCCGCAAGGTCGTTCGGGTAAAACGACCGTCACGGTGGGATTGTGCGCCGCGCTCGCGTCGCGCGGTCTCATCGTACAGCCGTTCAAAAAAGGACCCGATTATATTGACCCATCGTGGTTAAGCGAAGCCGCTAGCCGCCCCTGCCGCAATCTCGATCCGTTCCTGATGGGACGTGAGACGGTAGAGGCGGCTTTTTCGCGGGGTGCGCGCGGCGCTGACCTTGCGATCATCGAAGGTGCGATGGGCATGTACGACGGCGCTGATCTCGAAGGGAGCGGCAGTACCGCGATGCTCGCGCGTTGGCTCGCCGCGCCGATTCTGCTCGTCGTCAACGCGCAACGCGTCACGCGTTCGGTCGCCGCGCTCGTCCAGGGCTATCAACATTTCGAGCTGGACACGCGCATCGCCGGCGTCATTCTCAACAACGTCGCGCGCGCGCGTCAACAAGAGTTGATGACGCAAGCGATTGAAAAATACTGCGGCATTCCGGTCGTTGGCATTCTGCCGCGCGATGAATCGCTCACGATTCCCGACCGACACCTGGGTCTCGTCCCGCGCGCGGAAAACGACGCGCTCGTCCCGGCGATTGCCGTCGCGCGTGATGCGGTGCTCGCGAATTTCGATCTCGATGCGATCCTCAGAATTGCTGGCGCAGAGGAGCAGGGGATCACGGGAGCAGAGGAGCAGGGGAGAGCGGGAGGGGACAATTCGCAATTCGCAATTCGCAATTCGCGCATTGGCATCGTCCGCGACCGCGCGTTCACGTTCTACTATCCAGAAAATCTCGATTCGTTGCAGGATGTCGGGGCGGAGTTGGTTTTTATTGACGCGTTGCGCGACGCGCACTTGCCGGCGCTCGATGCGCTCGTGATCGGCGGCGGATTCCCGGAAATGTTTCTCGACGAGTTGCAGGCGAACACGAGTTTGCGCGCGGATGTTCGCGCCGCGATCGAGAACGGCTTGCCAGTGTACGCCGAGTGCGGTGGCTTGATGTACCTCGCGCGCTCGATCACGTGGAACGGCAAGCGCGGCGAAATGGTCGGCGCGTTGTCGTGCGATGTGGAAATGACAGGCAAACCGCAAGGGCACGGTTACATAAGCATCGAAGTGAGTAAAACGAACCCATTCTTTTCCATCGGCACACAAATTCGCGGACACGAGTTTCATAATTCGCGCGTGACGAATTTGAACGACCCGCGATTTGCGTACCATGTCACACGCGGACGTGGGATTGACGGCGCGCACGATGGCATCGTCTACAAAAACGTGCTCGCGGCGTACACGCACGTGCACGCGCTCGCGACGCCGGAATGGGCAGGCGCGATTGTCGCGAAAGCAAAGACCGGATAAAAATTTTCCCACGAAGGGCACGAAGGAACACAAAATTTTTCTTTGTGACCTTCGTGTCCTTCGTGGAAAAACATAGAACTGACGATGAACATTCTTTTCCTTGGCTTGAATCACAAAACCGCGCCGGTCGAAATTCGTGAACGCCTCGCGATTTCGCCGGGACGCATCGGCGAGACGTTGGCGATGTTGCGCGCCGCGCCCGGCGTGAGCGAGGTTGCGCTCGTCTCGACGTGCAATCGTTTCGAAATCTACGCGGTCGTGGACGATCCGGTCGTGGGACAACCATCGCTCGTCAACGCGCTCGCGGAAGCGCGCGATGTGTGTGCGTGCGATTTCGCATGTCATCTTCGCGTGTTGAGCGACGCGGACGCGGTCAAACATGTTTGCCGCGTTGCCGCCGGTCTCGATTCGCTGCTCATCGGCGAGCATCAAATCCTGGGTCAGATCAAGGACGCGTTGCAAGCCGCGCACGATGCGGGGAGCATCAGCGCGATTCTCGCCGCGTTGTTTCGCCAAGCGATCACTGCCGGGAAACGCGCGCACAGTGAAACCGAAATCGGACGCGGCGCGCGGTCGCTTGGTCAGGTCGCCGTGTCGCTCGCGCGCGACGTGCTGGGCGATTTGGAGAATCGTACCGCGTTGTTGATCGGCGCGGGCAAAATTGGCAAGCTTGCCGGACGCGCGCTTGTCGAGAGCGGTTTGAAGTGGATTTTGGTTGCCAATCGCACATACGACCGCGCGTCGCAGTTGGCGCGCGAGTTGAACGGACGCGCGGTGCATTTCGATGCTCTCGCGGACGGACTCGCGCAGGCGGATGTGGTCATCGCGGCGAGCGGTGCGCCGCACCTGGTTCTACACGCGGCAGATATCGAACGCGCGATGGCGGCGCGCGCACAGCGTCCGCTTGTCGTCGTTGATCTTGCCGTGCCGCGCAACGTAGACCCGGCGATTCGCAACATCCCGCACGCGCATCTGTACGACATGGACGATTTGAGCGCGGTTGTCGCGACGCATCATCCGGTCGCCGCCGTTGCGGTCGCGGCGGCGGAGCGCATCGCGGACGAGGAGACCCAGCATTTTCTCGCGTTCTTGCGCGAACGCCAGGTCGCGCCGCTCGTGCAAGATTTACTCGCGCACGCCGAGACGATTCGCCAGACAGAAGTTGCGAAAGCATTCGCGCATCTCGGCAACCTCACGCCCGAACAACAGCGCGCGGTGGACGCGCTCGCGACCTCGCTTGTTCATAAACTCGTTTTCAATTCGATTCACACGATCAAAGAGATGCCGCATCGGTGAGAATGTTGTTGGGTGTTCTCACCGCCCGACCTCAGTAGTACGCAAATCAAAAAGGACAAAGGGTATTTGCCTTTGTCCTTTGTTGTTTCCTCACTTGGTTTTTCTAATCACTCTGGCGCTCGCTGGATTTGTCCAATAGATGTGCGTTGCATCAACGACCATTTGAGCAGCCGGTGGTTCAGTTGCCACAATCGTCGGAGTTCCACCATTCTTGGCAATTCTCACGATCGCTCCGTTCTCGGTAATCCAATACAGATGTGTGCGATCCATTGCTAGCGGTGTTGCGATGGTCACTTTGTCGGCGAGGATTTCTGGTGTGCCACCGGTCTTCGCGACGTGCCAAATGTTGTAACCTTGGATCCAATAAAGGTTCGTATCATCTGCGAGTAAGTCACCGACCTGGAGACCCAGGCGACAGATGGTGGTGCTGGTACCACCATCCTTGGATGCTTTATTCAAGCCCATGCCGTCGAGCCAGTAAATGTTTGAAGCGTCTACAGCAATTCCACTTCCACAATCACTAACCCATGCTATTTTGCTACCCTCACCACCTTGCTTTGGACGTTTCATCAACATCGCGGTTTTGATTGGTAGAACACAATCAATCCAATATACGTTTGCCTCGTCTACAGCAAATGCGCGAACGTCATAGCCCGAATAGCGGATCATGGGAGTTCCACTCGTTTGGATGGATTGCGCCATCCCAGAACGGGTGAGCCAGTAAACATGTATCCTATCAGAAAACAATTTTCGTGGGCAGAACTGATCTGCGGCGAGTGTTTCGAATCGCCCGCCTGATTTGGGTACGCGCATCACACGGTCGTCGGGATGGAGTGTGTTTGCATTGCAGGTAGCCCAGTACACATACGAGTCGTCTACCGCGATGGTAAGGACATCCGATTCGTCTCTCACATAAGTGGCTGGCAGACCCAATACGTCGCAACCGGTCAGACTTGATTGCAAGACCACCAAGATGACAATGCGGTATTTCATGTGATCATCATCTCCAACTCGATCTCATCGCGCAACGGAATCCCGTTATCGCCGATGAGCGGAATCGCTGGCTTGATCTTGCGCGCGGCGTCCACCGCGCCGCGATGAATCGCGACGAGTTGGAATCCGCGTTTTTGGTAAAAGCCGAGTGCATTGAGGTTGTCGTTCGTCGTGATGAGCCAGAGGCGCGAGCAACCTTGCTCGCGCGCAAACGTAATTGCCGATTCGATCAACATCGTGCCGATGCCGCGATTGGGTCGCGTGCTGGCGAACGTGACAATCTCGCACGCGTGATCTTGAACGTGCAACGTGATCAGTCCCACGCGTGTATCATTTTCTGTCGCGATGAATCCATCGAGTTCCGCCGGGCGATACACGATTCCATGCGCGACGACGATCTCCGCGCCCCATTGCACGGCGACAAATTCGCGCACCCACGCGCGATCCCGGTCGCCGATGCGCTGTACATTTACGCCGCGTACGCGCGATCCGTTTTCGCCGCCATAATGAAATCGTTGCGATGCAGTCCCTTGATCTTGTGCGTCCACCAGGTCACCGTTACCTTGCCCCACTCGGTCAGAATCGCCGGGTGATGCCCTTCGGCTTCTGCGAGTTCCGCGACTTTGTTTGTGAACGCGATGGCTTGGACGAAATTTTTGAATTTGAACGCGCGCTCTAGCCGGTTGATATTGTCGCGTTCGACGAATTGCCAATCGGGTATTTGTGGTTTGTATTCCGTGATCTCTGCGTCGGTCACGGTCGGTTCGCCGCCGCGACACGCGACGCATTTGAATTGAGTCAGGTCAGACATGTTTCACCTCGTGTCCTGCACCAGCCACGCGAGTGCAGTCCCAATCACATAACAGACTGTTGCACCCAGAAAGATCACTCCGAATCCCGAATTGGTGGATTGCGCGTTAAAGTAATCGAAGGCGAATCCGCTCATCCCTGTCAGTACGCCCGACCCGGCATTCGCCAGATTGGACATGCCGAGCATTCGCCCGCCGCTGCCCGACGGAATCAGGTCGGTGCCCCACGCCCAATTCACGCTCAGAAAAATTCCCATTCCCGCGCCGATGATCGCGCCATAGATCAACAATTGCGGAATGCTCGTCGTGGTCGAGAGCAACATCGTGCCCAGCGCGCCGAGAATGCCAGCCGCGAGAATGAGCGGCTTGCGTCCCCAACGATCGCTCAACATACCGGCGGGATACGTCACGCACGCGGTGGCGATCCCGATGAACGCGAACACCATGCCGATCTCTGACCCAGGATTTTCGATTTGCAAAACATCCTGCATGAAAAAATAAATGTAATTGCGCACGACGACTCCGCCGGTCACGATGAACAAGCGCGAGACGAGCCAGAGCGTAAAATCGCGGTTGAGAAAAAGCGTGCGCCACAACGAATGCGCCGCGCGCGGTTCGGCGCGGCGCGGGGTCGCGCCCGCGAACGGAGTTTCGGAAACAAAGCGCGCGGTGATTGCCATCGTCAACAGCAATATCGCGATGATCGCGCCGAACGCCACGTCCAGGCGTCCCAGACCGACGAGATTTCCGATGACGAGCGAAGTGACGATGATGCCGGCGAATTCGAGAACCTGCTTGATGCCGGTCGCCGCGCCGCGTTTTATTTCGGGCACGAGGTCGGGGATGTACGCCTGGTACGGTCCATGCGCGATGTTCGAGACGGTCTGCAACAAAACATACGCGATGAGCATTGTCGCGAAATCCGGCGCGAGCAGCAGCGCAGTCAAAAAAATCACGTCTGCGAGGGTACCGCCGACGATGAACGGACGACGCTTGCCCCAGCGCGTCGTGCGCGCATCGGTCCACGCGCCGGCGAGCGGTTGCACGATCATCGCGATGACCAGACCCAGGGCGGAGAGCGTTCCCAGCGCGCCGCCTTTTTGCGATTCTGGCACGAGGCGCACGACGAGCACCGGCAGGAGGATCGGACCGATCGAGTTCCAGAGAAACGAGATGGCGAACCAATATACGTTGAGCGCCAAGTAATCCCACGCGCGCATCACTTGCGGTTTAATCGTAGTTTGATTCATACCTCCTATCATATCACGATGGGTTGTACATCGCAAACGGGTTTTGACGCGCTAGGACAACTCGGCTATAATTCGCGCAGATGAAACAAATCGCAAATCCGCTCAAACGATTTTCGATCTTTGCCATCACACTGTTCCTTCTCGTCGCCGGGTGTAGTATCTTGCCCGGCGATTCTGCAACTCCCACGCCCGCGTTCACACCCACGCCCGTCACCTTTGCCGAAGATACCGCGCGCGCATTTCTCAAAGCATGGGCGGAAGGCGACTATGCCGCGATGTACGGGATGGTCGCGCCGAGTCGCAAAGAAACGATCACCGCCGACCAATTCGTGACGCGTTACAAGGGCATCGTCAACGAAGCCACGATCACCGCGGTCAAGCCGACGTTCGTTTCGGCGCACGAAGAGGGCAACGAGGCACTGGCGACGTTCAATGTCATCATCGAGACATTCGCGGCGGGCACGCTCAAGCAAGACAACTCGATGCAGTTGCGCCGCGAGAATGGTCGCTGGGGCGTGATGTGGCATCCTGGGTTGATCTTGACCGAGTTGAGTAGCGGCGGCAGTGTGCGCTTTTACCCGGTCGCGTCCGCGCGCGCGGATATTTACGACCGCAAATCGCGTCCGTTCACCCAAGCGCAAGAGTTGGTTTCCATCGAAGTGGTGCCGGTGGAAATGAAAAACGAGAGCGCGGTCTTGACGACGCTTTCGAAATTGTTCGGACAACAACCCGGCGTTATCAAAGCGAACTACGGCAAGTATCCCGGCGATTGGCGCACGCCCATCGGCACGTTGACGCGCGACCTGGTACGCGCGAATGCGGACGCGCTCAATCAACCGGGCATTTATTCGGACAAAGTGCAATACGCGCGCATCTATCCGCGCAACGCGACCGCCGCGCATTTGATTGGCTACGCCGGTCCGATCACCGCCGAAGAACTCGATAAATTGCGCGTCAAGGGTTATCGCGAAGGGGATGTCACCGGCAAATCCGGCTTGGAACAATGGGGCGAACAATACCTCGCCGGTCAGCGCGGCGGCAAACTCGTCGTCCTTTCGTCGAGCGGCGCGATCACCGCGACGCTCGCCAACATTTCGGCGAAGCAAAGCCAAAGCATCTACACGACGATTGACGCAGACTTGCAAGAGATCGTCGAAAAGGCGCTTGGCGCGCGCGCGGGCGCGGTCGTCGTGATGGACGTGGCGAATGGTCAAGTGCTCGCGATGGCGAGCCATCCCACTTTCGATCTCAACTGGCAAAAACTTTCGACCCAGGAACGCCGCGCGATCATCAACAATCCCAATGATCCCTTCATCAATCGCGCCGCGCAAAGTGCGTTCCCGCCCGGCTCGGTGTTCAAAATCGTGACGTACGCCGCGGCGGTCGAAAAGGGCGGCTACGCGGCGAACTCGATGTTCAACGACCCAGGTTTTTGGGACGGCTTGGGAGAAGCGTATCGCAAGTATTGTTGGACGTGGCCCATTACGAAGAAAGGACATGGCGCGATTTCATTGCAAGACGCGTTGACCGAGTCGTGCGATGTGACGTTTTATCAAATCGGTTTCAAACTAAATCAGATTGATAAGAATCTGATGTCGAATTTTGCGCGCGGGTTTGGTCTGGGTTCGGAAACCGGGATCGAGATCGCCGAAGCCCCCGGCATTGTGCCGGATGCGAACACGCCGAATTGGCGCGCAGGCGATGCGGTCAATCTGGTGATTGGGCAGGGCACGATGTTGACCTCGCCGTTGCAAATCGCGAATATGCTCGCGGCGGTCGCGAACGGCGGCACGCTCTATCGTCCCTATCTCGTCGCGCGCATCAGCAGTCTTGCCGATGGCACCGAAAAAATCATCCAGCCCGAAGTGCGCGGCAAACTGCCGATCTCGCCCGGCGCGCTCGCGACGATGAAATACGCGCTCCAACGCGTGACCACCGATCCCGATGGCACGGCGTACACCGCGTTCAAAGGATCCAAGATCACGGTCGCCGGCAAAACGGGGACGGCGGAGGTGTTCAAGACCGGCGAGCCGCACTCGTGGTTTGCCGGGTATGCGCCGGTGGACCGACCGCGCATCGCGATTGCGGTCATCGCCGAGCATGGCGGCGAAGGGTCCAAAACCGCCGCGCCGATTTTCCGCGAGATCGTCGAAAAATATTTCGCGTTGCCAAGCAAGTAGATTTATTTCACCACAGAGTTCACAGAGAGCACAGAGAAAATTGAAAAACTCTGTGTTCTCTGTGCTCTCTGTGGTAAAACACGAGGCGCAATGTACACCACGGCAATCAAACGCGATTTTGTCGCGCAACATTTTCTCGTCGGCGGCGATTGGGGGGCGGAGAATTTCAAGCACTCGCATCATTACGTCGTCCAGGTCGAACTGCGCGGCGATGCGCTCGACTCGCACGGTTATCTCGTGGACCTTGTCGCGATGAGCGCGGCGCTCGACGAGTTGTGCGCGCATTTTCGCGATCAAACGCTGAACGACTTGTCCGAATTTGCCGGACTCAATCCCAGTATCGAACACCTGTCGCGCATCGTGTGGCAGATGTACGCCGCGCGTGTCCACGCGCCGAACCTCACATCGCTCCGCGTGCAAATCTGGGAGAACGATATCGCGTGGTCGGCGTATGACCAAGACTTGTCGCGTTGACTTGTGTCATTGCGAGGAGCGCAGCAACGAAGCAATCCGCAGTTGCTTAGCGATTGCTTTGCCGCTTTGCGGCGCGCAATGACAAAATAGACACCTATGCGCGTCGGACTTGTCATTTACGGCTCGCTCGATTCGGTGTCGGGCGGCTACCTCTACGACCGGAAACTCGTCGAGCATTTGCGTCGCGCCGGCGACTCGGTCGAAATCATCGCATTGCCGTGGCGCAACTATGCGCGGCATCTCCTCGACAATTTCTCCGCGAATTTTCTGCACCAACTGTGTGACGCATCGTTCGACGTGCTGGTACAGGATGAACTAGATCATCCCTCGCTTGCGTTTCTCAACGCGCGTGTACGCGCGGCAACGCGCACTCCGCTCATTTCGATTGTCCACCACTTGCGTTGTTACGAAGCGCATCCCGCGCCGCTTAACGCGCTCTATCGCCGCATCGAACGCCGCTATCTTGCGAGCGTGGATGGTTTCATTTGCAACAGCGCGACGACGCGCAACGCGGTGGCGGCAGTGCTCGGCGTCGCGCCAACGCGTTTTGTCATCGCGTCTCCCGCCGGCGATCGGTTCAACCCAGGAATCACGCACATGGAAATCGTCGCGCGCACGCGACAATCGCGCGCGTTGCGAATCGCGTTCGTTGCCAACGTAATTCGCCGCAAAGGTTTGCATACGTTGATTGACGCGCTCGCGCAGTTGCCGCGCGACGATTTCGTGTTGACCATCGTGGGCAATCCGAACGTGGATGTGAGTTACACAAGAGCGATTCGCCGGCAGAGCGAATCACGACGCGTGAACGCGCGCTGGGTTGGCGTGTTGGTGGACGGCGCGCTCGCGGATGCGTTCGCGTCGAGCGATGTGCTCGTCGTGCCGTCCGAGTACGAGGGCTTTGGGATCGTGTATCTCGAAGCGATGAGTTTCGGCGTGCCATCCGTCGCGACGACCGCGGGCGCGGCGCGCGAAATCATCGCGGACGGCGAAAATGGCTTTCTCGTCGCGCCGAACGATGCGCGCACGCTCGCCGCGCGACTCGCCGATTTGCAACGCGACCGCGCGCGTCTGACGCAGATGAGCATCACCGCGCGCATCCGCTTCCTCGCGCAGCCGACCTGGGACGCGAGCATGGCGCGCGTGCGTGCAAGGTTGATCGAATGGACACGCTGAATTTTGAACCCAGTTTCACGCGCTATCTCGCCGCGAAGAAAACGGTGGACGACCGCGCGTTGAATCGCGTGGTGTGGGATGCGTTCGTCGCCGCGTTGCCGCCGCAATCGCGCGCCGCGCCGGTGCGCGTAATCGAAGTGGGCGCGGGGATCGGCACGATGGTCGAGCGATTGATCGAACGCGGTGTGTTGACGCACGCGACGTACACCGCGCTCGACGCGTCCGCGGAACATATCGCGGAACTCGTGCGGCGATTGCGCGCGCCGCAACGTATCACGGTCGAACCGCTGGCGGTAGAGTTGTTCGATTGGCTGGCGCGCGCGGAAACGCGCACGTATGACGCGCTGATCGCGCACGCGTTTCTCGATCTGCTCGATCTGACGCGCGCGCTGCCGCGTTTGCTCGACGTGTTGCGTCCCGGCGGAGTGTTTTATTTTACGCTCAACTTTGACGGCGCGACGATTTTCGAGCCGGTGATTGACGCGGTGTTCGACACGGAGCTTGAGCGGCTGTACCACGAAACGATGGACGCGCGGCGCGTGAACGGCGTGGCGTCCGGCGACAGTCGCGCCGGGCGGCATGTGTTCGCGCTGTTGCGTCAAGCCGGCGCAGAGATTTTTCAGGCGGGGAGTTCGGACTGGGTTGTGTTCGGTTCGACGCGCGGCTATCCGGCGGACGAGGCGTACTTTTTGCGCTTTATTGTGCACACACTCGACCGCGCCTTGGGCGAGCATCCCGCGCTCGCCGACCGCCGCGCGCGATTTCGCGATTGGATCGCGCAACGCCACGCCCAAATCGAAACTGGGTCGCTCGTTTACATCGCGCATCAGTTGGATTTTGTTGGCAGGGTTGCGGGACGCGGCAGCGACGCGCCGCTCTCGACGCGTTCGATTTGAACAATCCCCACAATCGTGCTAGAATCATCGCGATTTATCCTCACATGCCTAGGAGTTGGCGATGAGCGAAATTCAATTGCAGATCGAGCGACGCCAACAGCGCGCGCTCGAAGAAATCGTTCGCATTACGAATCGCGGCAGTCATCCCCTCTTCAGCCCTTTTGATGTCGTCTCCATTTCCGGTCGCACGTACCGCGTGACCATTCGCGCGCTCGACGAACGTCGTAACTCGTGCACGTGTCCCGATTATCGCACCAACTTTGTCGGCACGTGCAAACACATCGAAGGCGTGTTGCTCCACTTGAAGCGTGAGTACGCCGATCGCTTACAGAAACTCGCCGCGCAAAAGCCGACCGCCGCGCAAATTTTTCTGCACTATGCCGAAGCGATCACCGTGCGCGTAACCTTGCCCTTGCCGCGCGCGGCGCACGCGCAGGAATTGCTCGCGCGCTACTTTGACGCCGATGGCGTGTTGCAAGGCGCGGCGATTCAAACGCTCCCCGCGCTGCTCGCAGAAATCAATGCGTTGCCGGCGCGTGAACGTTCGCAGATCGTCGTGGACGACGCGGTGCGCGAACATCTCGAACTTACGCAGGACCGCGAGTCCGTGCGGAAACAAAAAGACTGGTTCCGCGAGCAGGTTGCCCAGGGCAATCGTTCGCTCAGTCTGTTGAACACGCGGCTCTATCCGTACCAAGAACAAGGCGCGCTCCATCTTGCGTTCGGCGGACGCACCTTGCTCGCGGACGATATGGGGTTAGGTAAGACGATCCAAGCCATCGCCGCGAGCGCGCTCTTGCAACAACTGCGCGATATCCACAAAGTGCTCATCATCACGCCCGCCTCGCTCAAGTACCAATGGGCGCGCGAGATTCGCCGCTTTACCGCGCTCTCTGCGACCGTCGTCCAGGGCGGCTTGAAACAACGACGCGATAGTTACGCCGGCGATTCCTTCTTCACGATTCTCAACTACGAACTCGTGCGCCGCGATCTCGACGAACTCGAACGCGTGCGCCCGGATGTGATTATCCTCGACGAAGCGCAGCGCATCAAGAATTGGCGCACGAAAACCGCGGACGCGGTGAAACGTTTGCGCTCGCGTTACGCGTTCGTGCTCACCGGCACGCCGCTCGAAAATCGGCTCGACGAACTGTACAGCGTGTTTCAATTTCTCGATCCGCGCATCCTGGGTCCGCTCTGGCATTTCAACGACCGCTTTTACGATCTCGAACAACGCGACGACGGGTCGTACAAAGTGCTTGGCTATAAAAACCTGGACGAGATGCGCCACACAATCGCGCCGTACGTCGTGCGCCGCACGCGCGACGAAGTGTTGCGCGACTTGCCGCCGCGCGTGGACAATAACTTTTTCGTCGAGATGACGCCGCCGCAAATCGCGGCGTACAACGAGTTCAAAGAGACCGTCGCCAAATTGCTCGCCACCGCCCGGCGTCGCCCGCTCACGCCGAAAGAACACGACTTGCTCTTGAAAGCGCTCATCAAGATGCGGCTCATCTGCAACGCGCTCGCGTTGCACGACAAGGAGATCAAGCCCGCCGACCGCGAAAAGACCGCGCCGAAATTACGCGAACTGCATCATATCCTCGACGAACAGATCGCGAGCAACGGTCACAAAGCGATTGTATTTTCGCAATGGGAAGCGATGCTCGATTTTGTCAAGCCGATTCTCGACCGGCTCAACCTGGGTCACGTCAAACTCGCCGGCTCGGTGCCGACGAGCAAACGCGGCGAAATCGTTGACCGCTTTCTCAACGAACGCGATTGCCGCGTCTTTCTTTCGACCGATGCCGGCGGCGTGGGCTTGAATCTGCAAGCCGCCGACCTGGTGATCAATCTCGATCTGCCCTGGAATCCGGCGGTGCTTGAACAACGCATCGGACGCGCGCATCGCCATGGACAACTGAACCCGGTGCACGTCGTCAATTTGATCGCGCAAGGCACGATTGAAGAACGGATGCTTGATACGCTCGCCGCGAAACGCAATGTGTTCGGCAGCGTCTTTGGCAACGAAGACTCGCCGACCGCGATTTCATTTCGCGATTCGGGTCAAGGTCTGTTGCGCCGTCTGGACGAAATGCTGGGCGCGGAGATCAAGCCGGTCATCGAACTTGCGCCGGTTCAACCTCCTTCCGTTTCCGCCGAGGAGGTCGCTCCGCGTCCCACGCTCCACGCGTTTGCCGAATTGCTCGTCGCGCGATTCCCAGGTCGCGTTTTGCTCGTTCGCAAAGCGCCCATCGGCGACGGCGTTTTCGTCGTCGTGGATCGCGAGCCAGCCGAATTGCGGAACAAACTCGAAGCGCTTGCCAGCGAGTATTTCATCGAAGCCACGCCCGCGTTGCATTTGATGGAGCAAGAAGGGTATCGCACGTTCATCGCGCTCGCCGGCAAAATCGCAGAGAGCGCGACGCCGGAGGACGAAGCGTTCCGCGCGCCGGTTCTGCCCGCGCCCGACCGTCGCGCCGGGATGGATATGCGTTTGCAAAAGGCGCGCACCGGTTTCGATTTTGCGTTCAAGCGCGCGCAACTCGCGGAGGTTGTCTTGCGCGGCGGATTCCCAGAAGAAACGTTGCGTCCCTTGCGCGACGCGTTTGGCTGGGCATTGTCGTCGCATCACGCGCTCGTCAGCGATCGCGACCCAAGCGCCGAATTTCCATCGGCGCGCGTGATTCAAGCGGAACTCGTCGAACCAGGACACTTGCTGGCGGAGCTTGCCGCGCGGTGCGCACAGGCGCGCGAACTGACCGAGCCACCAACGAGCGATGACGCGCCGCCGCTTTCCGCGAAGAGCGCGGAGCAGTTGCTCGCCACCGCGCGCGAGGTAATCGAAGCCGGACAAAAGCGTGTGGTCGAGAAGGGATTGTAGGTAAATACAAGGCGACAGGTCCAGGGTGTTGCGCCGCGTTTCGATTTCGCTTACAATGAATGCATTCGCAAGGAGCGAAAAAGGAGAAAACCAATTATATGATTACCGATGTGTTGGTCGCGCAACCCGCGCCGTGCCGAATGGATGATGATGGCGTTTTGCGTGTTGCCGGAACGCGCGTGCGTTTGGACACAATCGTCAGCGCGTTTAATAGTGGTTACGCTCCAGAGGAGATTTTGCTAAAGTATCCTTCACTCAATCTGACCGACATCTACGCCGTCATCACCTACTATCTTTGGCATCGTGAGGAACTGGACCAGTATCTGGTAGATCGTCAGGAAATTGTCGAGCAAGTTCGGCAAGAGAACGAGCGACGCTTCCCGCCGCAGGGGATCCGCCAACGGCTATTAGCGCGTCAGATAAAATCACCATGAGCGCAGCGCTTCGCTTTTTGGTGGACGAGGATTTCGATAATGACATCTTGCGCGGTTTGTTACGAAAAAAACCGGATTTGGAAATTGTTCGCGCTCAAGATGTAGGGTTGAGCGAGACGGTGGACTCGCGAGTTCTGGAATGGGCAGCGCATGAGCGGCGTGTTGTGCTAACCCACGATGTCAGCACGATGACGGCGCATGCGTACAGGCGAGTCAATGATAGTTTGCCGATGCCAGGTGTTTTCGCGGTGAGCCAATCTATTCCTATCGCTCAAGCCATCGCCGATATTCTACTGCTTGCCGAGTGCAGTGTCGAAGGCGAGTGGGAAAATCAAGTGCGCTATTTACCGTTGTAACGAATTGCCCCAAATTCTGAAATGCCAATTGACCTCCTTCTCGCCCCTGCCGCCGCCGGCAAAACCGCGCATTGCATTACGCGCATCCAAACACTGCGCCGCGACAATCCGCTCGCGACGATCTGGGTCGTCGCGCCGAATAGCGCCAACGTCACCGCGTTTCGCCGCCGCCTCGCGCACGCGGACGGTGCAATCGGCGTACACCTCGGCACGTTCTACACGCTCTACGAAGAATTGCTCGCGCAAGCCGGGCAACTCGTCGCGCGCCTCGACGAGCCGATCATTTTTCGCTTGTTGCGCGACCTCGCGGTCGAACTCCACACCGCCGGCGCGTTGCATTTTTTTGCGAACATCCATAACAAACCTGGGTTCTGGCGCATCTTGCACGCGTCCATCCAGGAACTGAAACGCGCGCGCATCACGCCGGAGAAATTTGCGGATACGGTGCGCGGGCGCGGCGCGCGTTTGGAAGAATTGGCGCGACTCTACCTCGCGTATCAGCAACGCTTGCTCGCTTCCGATTGGGCGGATGGCGAAGGTCAGGGCTGGCTCGCCGCGCTCGCGCTTGAAAACGATGCCAACCTCGCGCGCGGCTGGCGTTTGCTTGTCGTAGATGGCTTTGACGAATTCAATCCCACGCAACTTGAAGTTCTCCGCTTGCTTGCCACACGCACGGATGAAACGCTTGTCACCTTGACTGGCGATTCGCGTGAACGTCTCGCGCATCGCCGATTTCTCCGTGCGCGCACCGCCATCGAATCCACCTTGGCGCCTGGTCTCGCGGTTCCCTCATCTTCCACGCGCCCTGCCACGCCGCTCACCTATCTCGAATCTGCGCTCTTCGAACCAACACCCCCGCCCCGTTCAAAGTCGGGGGAGAGTGATGCAATCGAATTTATTGAAGCGCCCAACCGCGCCGAAGAAATTCGCGCCGCGTTGCGTTGGCTCAAGGCGCGCATCGTGCGCGATCATTTTGCGCCGGGCGAGGTCGCGTTGCTCGCGCGCAACAGCGAACCGTACCGCGCGTTCATCGAAGAGATCGCCGCCGAGTTTGGCTTGCCGATTTTTTTACGCGAAGGCGCGAACCTCGCGACGAATCCCGCCGTCGCCGCGTTGATGAATCTGCTCGCGCTGTCCGCACAAGATTTTCCGCGCCGACTCGTCGTCGAAGCGTGGCGCAGTCCGTATGCCAATTGGTCCGCGCAACGAATTTTACCGGGCGATGCCGAACGACTCGATGCCGCGGCGCGCTGGGGGCAAGTCGTGGCGGGCGTTGCGCAGTGGCAAGACACGCTCACGCGCCTCGCCGCGGCGCGGCGCGACGACGATGCCGCGGAACGCGAAGAGGAGCCGTCACTCACCGCGCCGACCGGCGCAATCGCCGCCGCGCTCTGGCAAAAGTTTCAGGCGTTCGCCGCGCGTCTCACGCCGCCAACCGCGGCGACCCTGCGCGAACATGTCGCGTGGCTCGAAGAACTCATCGGCGACGACCCGGTATTGCTGACCGAGTACGCGCGCGAATCGGACGCGAGTTTGCGCGTAGTTCATTGCGCGCGCAATCACGCGGCAACGCGTGAGCGCGATGTCGCCGCGTTGCGCGAATTCAAAAATGTTTTGCGCGCGCTCGTCTTTGCCGAGGCGGCGTTCGGCGCGGCGCGTCCGATTACATTTGCCGAGTTCTGGACGGAATTGCGCGGCGCGGTTGAAGCGACCGCGTACTGCGCGCGTCCGCCAGATGAAACCGAAACGATCCTTGCCGCGTCGGTCTTGTCGGCGCGCGGATTATCGTTCCGCGCCGTCGCACTCGTCGGTCTCGCCGAAGGCGAATTCCCGCGCGCGGCAACCGAAGACCCGCTCTTGCCAGAGACGGATCGCGCGGCGTTGGAACTCGCGCCGCGTCTCTCCGGCGATGAAGTGACGATTTTTTACGAAGCGGCGACGCGCGCGCGCGAAAAATTATTGCTCACGCGTCCCTATCTCGCCGACGATGGTCAGCCCTGGGAAGCATCGTCGTACTGGGAACACGTTCGACAATTGATGAAGGTTGCGCCGGCGCGTTCCGAAGATGCGCTGTCGCCGGAGAATGCGGCATCGCTGGCGGAACTCCTCACCCTGTTGCCCCAATCGCCTCTCCCTGCTTTTGGTGAATTTTACCGGGAGCGTGGTGAGGCGGTGCGACATGGCGCGTCCGTTCTGTCCGCTCGCATGGCGGACGAAGCGCGCGGAGAATTCGAAGGCGACTTGTCTGCATTGCACGCGCGGCTGACCCAGGATTTTCCGGCGACGCGTCCGTGGAGCGCGAGCCGGCTAGAAACGTTTGGCACATGCCCGTATGCGTTTTTCACCGCGTACGCGCTCGGGCTGGAGCCGCGTCCGCCCGCGCAAGCCGGTTACGACGTGCGCCAACTCGGTACGATGTACCACGCGATTCTCGAAACGCTTTATCGCGACGCGTCCGACCAGACGAATCTCGACGCGTTGCTTGCGGCATTGCCCGACATCGCGCGAAAAATTTTCGACGATGCGCCGGCGACGTACGGTTTTCGTCCGACCGAGTTGTGGCAACAACAGCGCGCGGAATTGGAACGCATTCTTGCCGAAACTGTGCGCGCGTTGAACGAGGCAAGCGCGGGCTGGCGACCGGCGCATTTCGAACTCGCGTTTGGCAAAGGCGAGAATGCGCCGTTGACTTTGTGTGACGAAAACGGCGAACAAATTCAAATGCGCGGGTACATTGATCGCGTGGATGTGAACGATGCCGGCGAGTTGCGCGTGCTGGATTACAAAGCCGGGTCATCGCCTATCAGCAAAAAAGATTTGGACGACGGCAAGCGCCTACAACTCGCGTTGTACGCGCTGGCGTTGCGCGATGCGTTGCAAATCGGCGAGCCGGTTGCCGGGTTGTACTGGCACATCGGCGCGGCAAAAGCGAGTAGTTTGAAATTGGAAAAATATCCGGGCGGCATCGGCGCGGCGTTTGAAACGGCGACAACGCACGCGCTCGCGCACGCCGCACGCGTTCGACGCGGCGATTTTGCGCCGCACGTACCCGAGGGCGGCTGTCCCGCTTGGTGCGCGGCAACCGCGTTTTGTTGGCGATATAAACCGAAGAAATAGAAATAGGAGGTTGGAAATTGAAAGTTAGAGTCCTTGAGTTGCGATCCAATTAATATCGTCCAACATCCAATTTCCAACCTCCGACATCCAAATTCCAAATTCCAACATCCAACACACATGTCTTCGATTCTCTCGCTCATCTCACTCGACCCGACCCAGCACGACGCGGTGACGCGCCGCGATGCCGACATTCTCGTAACTGCCGGCGCGGGGTCTGGCAAGACGCGCACACTCGTCGCGCGTTTTCTCGCGTTCGTCGAACAAGGCGCGCCGCTGCGTTCGCTTATCGCGATCACCTTCACCGATAAAGCCGCGCGCGAAATGCGGACGCGCATCCGCGAGAACATCGCGTACTGGCTCGCGTCCGAAGCGAATTCTGAGCGCGCGTTGTGGGAGTCTGCTTTTGCCGAACTCGAAAGCGCGCGCATCGGCACGATTCATGGTTTGTGCGCGGCGATCCTGCGCGCGCATCCCGCCGAAGCCGGGATTGATCCGGATTTCCAAGTGCTCGACGAAAATGCCGGCGCGGCATGTCGCGCGCAAGCGATTGACGCCGCGCTCACCTGGGCGGCAAACGACGCCGACGCCACCGCGCTGTTCGCACTTCTCAAAGAAAACGCGCTCCGCGACATGTTGACCGCGTTGATTGAAAAACGCTTGTCCGCGCGCGCGGCGTTTGCCGTCGCGAGCGAGCCGCGCGATGTTTGGGAAACTGCGCTCGCCCGCGCGGTGGCGCGGTACACCGAATCGCCCGAGGTACGCGCCGCGCTAACGACGTTGCGCGATTTGCACGCGCGTGGCGAATTGATCGGCAATGCCGGCAACAAACTCGCCGCGCAAATCGTCGCGCTCCTCGAGCGCTGGACGCGATTTGAAAATGCGGAGGATTGGGATGCGCGCTTGCGCGAACTGTTCGCGTTGCGCCGCGAAAACCTGGGAGGCAGCGCCGGCAGTAAAGGCGCGGCGAAAGACGCGGTCAAGGTTTTGCGCGAGACCTACGACGAGGCGCTCGATCCGTGGCTCGGCGGCAAGAATGCGAGCGATGCGATGCCGCGTTGGCAACTCGATCTGCGCGCGGCGGATGCTCTGCCACAACTCCGCCGCGCGTTCGATACGGCGATTCGCGAGTACGATGCGCTGAAAGCCGAACGTCGCGCGCTCGATTTTGACGATCTCGAAGCGCAGACCGTCGCGCTCCTCGAAAATAACGCGGACGTGCGCGTGCTTTGGCAATCTGAAACGCGCGCTGTCCTCGTGGACGAATTTCAAGACACGAATGATTTTCAACGCCGCATCGTCTACGCGCTCAGCGGTTTCCAAAATTCGCCATTCGCCATTCGCCATTCGCTTTTTGTTGTCGGCGATGGCAAACAAAGCATCTATCGTTTTCGCGGCGGCGATGTGACGGTGTTGCGCCGCGTGCAAGCCGATCTGGCGGCGAGCGCGGGCGCGGCGTTCAATCTCGATCTCACCTATCGCGCGCACAAATCACTCGTGGAACATTTGAATACGCTGCTCGAACCCGTCCTGGGTGGCGCCGATGACCCGGCGCGCCCCCACGCGATTCCGTTTTCGCCGTTGCGCGCGCATCGCGCGGAACCGCGCGCCGGCGTCTGCGCGCCGTTCGTCGAATTTTGTCTGGGCGTCGGAGAAAACGCGGCGGAAGCGCGCGCGGCAACTGCGAGCGCGCTTGCCGCGCGCTTGTGGCGTCTGCGCGATGAGGAACGAATCGAGTGGGGCGACATCGCGCTGTTGTTTCGCGCGTCAACGCATTTTGCGGATTATGAAGCCGCGTTCGAGCGCGCGAACATTCCATTTGTTACGGTTGCCGGCAAAGGTTTCTATGCGCGTCCCGAAGTGCGCGACCTGATGAACGCGCTCGCCGCGATTGCCGACCCGACCGACGACCTTGCGCTGGCGGGTGTGTTGCGCTCGCCGGCATTTGCCTTGAGCGATGGCGCGCTTTATCTGTTGCGGCGTGCGGGTGAAACCAAGCGATCGTTTTGGGCGGCATTGCGCGGCGATTTGACGTCGCTCGCGCCGGACGATGCAGCGCGCGCGGCGCGCGCACGCGAAATCCTGGGACGCGCGATTCAACTTGCCGGGCGCGTCTCGGTCGCCACGACGCTAAAATTTTTTCTCGACGCAACCGACTATCGCGCGATGCTGTGTCTCGCGCCGGATTCCGAACGACCGCGCCGCAACGTGGACAAATTGCTCGCCGACGCGCACACGAGCGGGCTGACGAGCATCGGCGAGTTTCTCGAGTACGCGCAAACGCTGCGCGATGTGGAAGCGCGCGAAGGCGAAGCGCCAGTCCAAGCCGGCGCATCGGTGCAATTGATGACGGTGCACAAAGCTAAGGGTTTGGAATTTCCGGTCGTCGTCATCGCGGATGCCGCGCACGAACCGCGCGCCGCACGTTCCTTTTTACTCGACGCGGAATTGGGTCCCGTCTTTACGGTCGCCGAAGCGCAAGAACATTCGGTGATAGATCTAATTGCGCGCTTGAGCGACCAGGATCACGCGGACGCCGAAAATCGTCGCTTGCTCTACGTTGCCGCGACGCGCGCGAAAGACAAACTGATCGTCTGCGGACATGGGAAACGCAAGACCGATGGCACGCTCACGCTCGGCGGCTGGCTCGATCCACTCGGCGCGTCCACTGGACTCGACACCGCGACGATTCCAGAGCCACTCACTACGCCGATCGAAATCGAATTGAGTGCGATGGAGACAAGTATCGGTTGCTTGGTCTCGCCGTTGATCGAAATCGAAAATCAAAAACATCGTCCTGAGCGAAGCGAAGAAGCGAAAATTGAAAATCCAATTTCCAACCTCCAACTTCCAGTTTCCAATTTCCAACCGCTCATCTCTCCCATCGTCGCGCCGGCGAGCGAACTGGCTGACGAAAAAATGCGCGCGCGCGAAGCCGAACCGCCGCCGCGCGTCTGGCGCATCGTGCCGATCGCGCAACGCCCGCGTGGACCTGCCTGGGTCATCGGCAAGTTGGTGCACGAAGCATTGCGGCGTTGGCGTTTCCCTGACCGCGCGGATTTCCATGAATTTCTGTTTCCGCACGCGCTCGCGGCGGGATTGACCGATCGTCTTGAAATTGGCGAAACAATTTCCGAGGCGCGACGATTACTCGAACGCTTTCAAAGGCACGAACTCTACGCGGAGATGAACGCGGCGAAACGCTTTCACGAATTGCCGTACACGTTTCAACGCGACGGTCAGACCGAGACAGGGGTGATTGACGTGTTGTATCGCGCGGGCGAAGTGTGGCACGTAGTAGATTTCAAAACCGACGATATTCGCGATGAGGAAAAGTTGAAGGAAAAAATCGCCGAGTATCGCGAGCAGGTCTTGCGTTATGCGGACGCGGTTCGCGCGCTGGTCGGCGCGATGCCGGCAACCCAGCTCTGCTTCCTCGACGTACGCGGCGAGATCAGCGTGGTGGTGTGCGGTAAAAGTTAGCTTGCCAAATTAGTTTCTGCCAATCGGGCAATTCGCAATTTGCTCATCCAAAATCCAAAATCGAAAGTCCAAAATTGAATCAATCATCTAACTACCCGACGACCGAACCACCTAACCAGTCCTGGCAACTTCTCACCTTCCTCTTCGCACTCGCGAATTTCCTCGAGGTCGCGGTTGTCGCGCATTTCGTCTTGTTCACGCCGGAATTTTTGCGCGTCATCGGTTTTACGCCGGACGAGATCAACGCGTGGACGGGACCGATTGCCGCCGCCGGTTTCGCGCTCGGCATTTGGTTCGTCCCGTTCTGGGGCGTGCTTGCGGATCGGCACGGGCGCAAGCCGTTGATCCTTCGCAGTTACTATGTCGAAGTCGCGGCGATGGCGCTCGCGGCGATTAGCAACAATGTGTGGTTGTACTTGGTCGCGCGCGCGCTCACCGGGTTTGCGCTCGGCAATACCGGGTTGATGTACGCGTCGCTCACCGAGGTCGCGCCGAAAAATCGCGTCGCGCTCGCGCTCGGACTTGTCAACGGCTCCGCGCCGATGGGTTCGCTCGTCGGCGGTCTGGTGGGCGGATTCGTTATCGCCCAGTTCGGCATCCACTGGCTTTTCGGATTGGATGCCATCGTGTCCGCGATCACCGCGATTTTGTTGACGGCGTTGTATCGCGAAACGTTCACGCCGAAACCGACGCCGCCGATTTTTACGATGCTGGGCGACGCGCTGCGCGCGGTGATTCACTCGCCGGTCGCCGTGACGATTTTCGCGATCAACTTGGTTTCGAACACCGCGACGTTTTTCGCGTTCCCGTACTTGCCGGTGCGGATTGGCGAACTCGTCGGCGAACGCGCCGCGCCGACGGCGATTGGGGTTACACAAGGCGTCGCGGGCATCACGACCTTACTCGGCTCGGCGGTGTGGGGCGCGTTGGCGGAACGCGCCGGGCATCGGCGTTTGCTCGCGGGGTTGATGTTTGCGGTGGCGGTTTTGTTCGTGCCGCTCTATCTCGCGCCGGATATGACGTCGCTCGCGCTCGCGTGGGCGTTGATCGCCGCGATCAATCCATCGGTGAGCAGTCTGATGTTCACGATCATCAGTCTCAACGTGCCCGCCGAAAAACGCGGCTCGGTGATGAGCATGATTTACTTGCCGTTGAACGTCGCGTTCGTGGTGGGACCATTCACCGCGTCATTCATCGCGCGCGGCGCAGAAGTACGCGATGTATTTCTCGCGTCGTCGTTCCTGGGATTTGTCGCGTTCGCGATTTTTGTCGCGAGCATGAGACGAACGGATGACCAGTTGGTCTAAGAGGGAATGTCAAAAAGTTCGCGAAACCAATTCGCGATGTCGGTGATCGTTTTAGGGCGCAATGATTCGCCACGCGCTTGACGCGCATTCTCTTCGGCGATACCAACACAAAAGAGGATTACTTGCTCAATGGGAAATGCAGATCATTGATTTCCGCGATTTGCATATCGGAAGACATTGATCCTACAACTTGGCGAGTCGCTCGAATAGCTCGCGATTCTCGCGCACGAGTTTTTCAGCGAAGGGAGTTGCGTTGTTGGCAAATCGTGAGGTTGTCAATGGTGGCTCGCCAGTTGGCGCTTCGGCTTGGACGCGAAGCCACGCTTCGACGGCTTGGACGACGAATGCGCGGACTTGGTGCGGCGAAATATGCCGGCGATCCAATTCTTGAATGACCGATTCAGGTAATTCGATAACTTGTTGAGACATGGTTCTCCTTGCAATTCAACGACTGAATTATAGGATACGGATAGTTGGTGCGCAACTGAATTGAAACCTGTGGTAGACGAATGATTCAACTCGGCAGTAAAATCGCGCTTGTCACCGGCGGTGGGCGCGGGCTGGGGCGCGCAATCGCGCTTGCGTTCGCGGACGCGGGCGCGGAGGTCGCGGTCGCCAGCCGCACGCGCGAGCAATTGGATGAGGTCGTCGGCGCGATTCAGGCGCAAGGTCGGTGTGGCTTGGCGATTGAAGCGGATGTGAGTGATAGCGCATCGGTCGCCAAAATGATCGCGCAAACGCGCGCCGAGTTTGGACGGATTGATATTCTCGTCAACAGCGCTGGCGTGGGTTGGTCGGAGAAAATTGCGGAGATGAGCGACGAAACGTGGAACTGGGTCTTGAGCACGAATCTCACCGGCGTGTTTTACGTTTGTCGTGAGGTCGCGCGTGTGATGACCGAACAGAAATCGGGAAGCATCATTAATCTCGCGTCGGTCGCCGGCGCGAAAGGCGTGTCTGGGTTTGGCGCGTACGGCGCGAGTAAAGCCGGGGTCATCAATTTGACCAAAACGCTCGCGCTCGAACTGGCGCGTTACAAGGTTCGCGCGAATGTGATCGCGCCCGGCTATTTTCGCACTGATATGAATTCGGCGGTTCTGGACGATCCAGACATTGGACCGAAAATTCTCAAGCGCATTCCGCTGCGTCGCGCCGGTGATCCGAACGAAATTGGCGGACTGGCGGTGTACCTTGCGAGCGATGCCGCGTCGTTCGTGACCGGCGAAGTGTTTTTCATCAGCGGTGGAGAAATGGCGCAGTAACGCGATGGCGGATGGCGGATGGCGGATTGCCAATGGCAATGGCGACGAGCGTTGCGCGATCCGGTGGGTGTAAATTTATGGGGAATGATTTGCGCGAACTTTTTCTTTTGCGTCCCGACGTGGTGTTTCTGAATCACGGTTCGTTCGGCGCGTGCCCGCGCCCCGTGTTCGAAGAGTATCAGCGTTGGCAGTTAGAACTCGAACGCCAGCCCGTCGAATTCCTGGGTCGGCGTTTCGACGACTTGATGCGCCAAGCGCGCGCGCGTCTTGCGGGCTTTGTGAACGCGGAAGCGGACGACCTGGTGTTCGTGCCGAACGCGACGACGGCGATCAACATCGTCGCGCGTAGTTTGCGATTGCAACCTGGCGACGAAATTGTGACGACCGATCACGAGTACGGCGCGATGGATCGGACGTGGCGATTCTTGTGCGAGAAAAATGGATCAGTTTATACACGCGTGCCGATTCCGTTGCCGGTGACGACGGGCGCGGATTTTGTCGAGCGTTTCTGGTCGGCGGTCACGCCGCGCACGCGCGTCGTTTTTCTCAGTCAAATCACCTCGCCGACCGCGCTGATTTTTCCAGCGCAAGAAATTTGTCGCCGCGCGCGCGCGCGTGGCATTATCACGATGATTGACGGCGCGCACGCGCTCGGACAGATTCCGCTTGATTTGTCAGAGATTGACGCGGATTTCTACACCTCGAACGCGCACAAGTGGTTGAATGCGCCCAAGGGTTGCGCGTTCCTGTACGCGCGTCGCGCAATGCAAGCGCGCGTCGAGCCGCTCGTTGTCAGTTGGGGCTGGCAATCGGAGCGACCGAGCGCGTCGCGGTTCATTGACGAGCAAGAGTGGATGGGGACGCGCGACATTGCCGCTTTTCTCAGCATCGGCGCGGCGATTCGCTTTTTCCACGAGCACGACTGGGAACGCGTGCGCGACGCGTGTCACGACCTTTTGCAATACGCCCGCGAACAAATCACCGCGCTCACCGGCTTACCGCCGCTCTGTCCGGATGCGCGTGAATGGTTCGCGCAGATGGCAAGGTTCCCGTTGCCGTCGTGCGACGCCGAATCACTCAAGCGCCGATTGTACGACGAGTTTCGTGTCGAAGCGCCCATCGTCACGTGGAATGGTTGTCCGGGGATTCGCGTTTCGATTCAAGGATACAACACGCGCGCGGATGTGGACGCGCTTGTTCATGCGCTCGCGGTGTTGTTGCCGCAGGTGATGCGATAACAAGAATTCTAGATTATCGCGTCCTTGCGACGACGAGTTTGTCTACGCCCGACTCCGCGCCCCACACTTCGCCTGGGCGACCCAGGATTTGGCGGACGTTCGCGGGTGAACTCGCGTGCGGAAACACTTGAAACGTTTCGCGCGCGGGATCAAAACGCACGAGCGCGTTGGTGCTCCATTCGGTGATCCACACCAGGTCTTGATCGTCCACAAACACTGCATACGCTTGTGGTCGCTCGCCCGGCAATTTCCACTCACGCCACTGCTTTGTCTCCGGGATGTACATTCCCACTTGTCCCACATTCCACTCACTCACCCAGATTCGCCCGCGCGAATCGGACCATACGCGGCGCGCGCCTTGTCGCGCGGTCGGCGATTCGATGACCGTCGCTTTGCCGGTCTGCATGTCAATGTGCGCGATGTGACTGCCCGCGAGTGACGCATAGTACACCTCGCCGCTCGGTGTTGTCGCGATGCCATACGGTCCCGCGCCGCGCGGCGCATCGAACACGTCTACTTTGCCGGTCGCCGGGTCGAGTCGCCCGTACACGCCGCCTTGCCCGGTAAACCACAGCACGCCGCGCTTGTCGAAAGTCGCGGTGTTGAGATTTGCGCCGCGTCGTTCGGCGGGCAATGGAAATCGTTTGACCTCATTTGTCTTGGCATCCACGCGGACAATCGCGTTCAAGCCGCTATCCGTAATCCAGGGCGCGCCGTCGGGACCTACGATGACGCCGTGCGGCGCGGAGCCATCGCCGAGTTTGGTGTGGCGTGTCGCGCCGGTCGCGGGGTCGAGCCAGCCGAGTTCGCCGGAACCTTGCGCGGTGTACCACACGCCGCCATCGAGTGCGGGTGCGACATCGTGCGGACGCGAGCCGCGCGGCGTCGGATATTCTTGCAGAGTGATTTGTGGCGCGCGTGTCGGCGTGATCGTGAGTTGTGGTGTTGGCGAAGGAAGCGGCGCGAGTTGCGTCGGCAGCGATGTCGCCGCGACCGGGCTAGGCGCGACAGGCGCGATTTCACTGCGGCACGCGGCGAGCAGGACGAACACGAACGTATACAGGCAAAAGACAAATCGCTTTTGCGACATGTGCACCTCCTTGCGGGGGATTGTAGCATCTTGGCATAGTGTCGTCAATCAATAGAAATCAGATGCCAGAGGACAAGTGTCCGTATGAAATCCATGTCCATTCCTGGGATATCTGGAAATCCGCTATGGCAGAGATGGATTAAACATCTCGTTGGTCTCATTTTGATTTCAGTTGTATCGGTCTCAATCGCCTATCAGTCGCGGCTGCCAACGAAAATTGATCTAGCGCGAGGCAATCTTCTCCTGACGCAAGGATTTTTCGGTCCGGATAAAGATGCACAACATACTTTTCGTTGGACGGGGAGAGACGCATGTATTCGGTTCATGAATATCGGGAAAGCGACGCCGATCCTTCTCTATATGCGGACGAACGCATTGCGTTATCAAGACCAAGTTTATATGACAACGATCACCGTCAACGGAACGCTGGTCGGCTCAATCACCAGGGCGGGTTGGAGAGATTGGTCTTTTTTGATCACTGACACTGTATCCTTACGTCCAGAGGAACTCGTCGTCGGTTTTCATTCAGCCGGTTTCGTTCTGAGCGAATTGTACCCGACGTCCATTGACACGCGCGAATTGGGAATCGCAGTGCACCGCGTTGAGATTCGTCCGCAGTGGGTTCCTCCAAACACGCTCCAAGACTGGCTAGCCCTTTTGACGATTCCTTCGCCAGGGCAACTGGTCTTTGCGATGACGCTCGCGGTCGGGCTGTATTGGGTGAGTCGCATTTTGGGCGCTTCGGCTCGACTGGCGTTTTTCTCCGGCTGTGTCATCATTTTGCTCATCGCAATTCAAACCGCGTTTTTCCGACTCGCGCAATTGGAGGTCGTACTACTTGCCGTGTTTGTGACGGGGATGGTTACGGCAGTGCGTGGCTGGGTTGGTTCGAGAGTGGGAACACAGTCGCAGATGCCGCGGCGACCTTCCATCACGGCATTAACGTACCTGAAGATAGGATCAGTTCCCAGGGCAATAGCCAGAGTTGGGGTAGGGATGCTCTTGATGTGGTACGTCATGCTTGGAATTCGGACCGAGTTGAATTTCCTATCCGTGATCCCAGTTCCTCAGGGACTGTTGTCTGACTTTAACACTTCTTATCTACGCGCGTTTCAACGCGCCGTGGCAGGCGACGACCCGTATGATATTCGTGGACACTCTCCATACCGCTTCATCTATCCTCCACCGGCGCTCTTTGTAATTGCTCTCTTTGCAAACATATTTCCTGAGGAACTGCGGGTCGCGATGTTCCTGGCAGTGCATCTTGCTTTGCTTGCCCTGATCCTTGTCGGAATCGCTCGGCGATATGGATACTCATTGAACCACATTTGGTGGTGGTTCCCTCTTGCATTTGCCTATGCGCCACTGTTGGAACTCGTACACATTGGACAAATCAATCTGATCAGCGTGTTCGGAATTTTCTTGATGTTCATCTACCAAGGGACTGCGCCGGCGGTTGCAGGCGTCGGAATGAGTTTGGCGATCTTGACCAAGGTAACCCCAGGATTCTTCTTGCTCTATCTGGCGAGTGGGCGCAGTTGGCACGCAATTTCTTGGAGTCTGGTCATCCTGACCGGCGCGCTCATCCTCACTGATCTCTATTTCGGCTGGAGCATTTTCAGCACATATGTGGATGTGTTCAGGAATTTGTTGGGTGAGTTTGTCGGTACTTCTCTGTCGCTCGTATCGGTCCTAGTATCTATTGGCTGGATTCAACAATCGGCATGGCAAGACGCGCAGTATTGGCTCGGCTTGTATCTGGGTGTGGTTTTCGTAATCAGCGCCGTCCTTTCATTTCGACTTGGTCAGCGCGAGCCACTGTTTCTCGTCCTTGGTATGGGATCCGTTGTGGCGGCTCACCAAGTCCATTATCACCACTATGTTTTTCTCCTGATTCCGATTCTGGTCTGGATGGCGTGGAGTCGTTTGCGCCCGGCGGTAGTTGCTTGGTGCTTTATCGGATTGACACTAATTCAGGTGGATAGATGGTATTGGACCCAGAATCTGTTGCCGCACCTTTTTGTCCATCTCAGTATCCTGGCGATTCTAGGATGGCAGATCGCCCGGTTTTTGAAGAAATCTGAATTGTCGCCAGACAGCCCACACTTACACTGATGGGCAAAGCGTCGTCAATCAATTGGGAACCCGGACCGAGTGTGCGTTGTATTATCAGTGAAACAATACGCGGTTCGATTCCACGCGCGTGGATAAACGATTGAACGACGAACAGACTTTGATCGCGCGCGCCCAACGCGGCGATGTAAACGCATATCAATTGCTCGTACGCGAGTACGAACAAATCGCCTTCCGCACGGCATGGCTCATTACGCACGACGAGCACGAGTCCGCCGATGCCGCGCAGGACGCGTTCGTGCGCGCCTTTCGCGCGTTGAATTCGTTTCGATTGGGTCAGCCGTTTCGTCCGTGGATTTTGCGGATCGTCGCGAATCAGGCGCTCAATCGCGTCAAGTCACAGCAACGACGCACACGAATGACGGAACGATTCGCGCGACAAGCACTGATGAATGAAGAAACGGTGTCACCTGAACATGTGACCGTCGCACACGAACAAGATGAACGCTTGCTCCAAGCGGTTGGTCGCTTGGACTCTGAGAGCCAGATGATTATCAAGCTGCGTTATTTTATTGAATTACCTGAAAATCAAGTCGCCGATGTGTTGCAGATTCCGCTGGGTACCGTTAAATCGCGATTGCACCGTACACTTGCAAAATTGCGCGAGGTGATTCGACGCGAGTTTCCCGATTTGGAGCCACTGGTCGGTGAATAGAAATCAGTTGGGTACGAAAAACGAATTTGAAAAACTAGAGTCGGCGTTGATTCGCGCCGGCGCGACTATCGCGTATCCCGCGACGCCCGCGCTGGCGACGCGAGTACGGGCAGCATTGGAAACACGGCAATCCGTGCGCGTTTTCAGATTATCGCGTCGCGCGTTCACACTCATCGCCGCGCTCGTTCTCGCCATCGCGATTTTGCTCGCGTTCCCGGACGCGCGCGAGGCGTTAGCACAGTGGCTAGGTTTACGAACGGTGCGAATCATTCCCGTCACCCTGACCCCGACGGTTTCGATCACCCAAACACCATCATCGTCAGGGACGCGAACGCCAAGCGGTCAATGTTGCGAAACGATCTTGGCAGACGCACAAGCGCAAAGCCGGTTCAAAATTCTTTTGCCGGCATCGCGCTTGCCAACACGCGTGTATTTGCAGAGCATTCCAGATTTTGGCGCGCAACAAGTCATCTTGGTTTTTGACGATGCGAACGCGCCCGCGTTCACGCTGTATCAGGCGACGAATTTTCTGTACGGCAAATTGGTGAGCGGCGGCACGGTGATCGAAGAGACCTCGGTCAAAGGACGACGCGCGCTGTGGTTATCGGGCGCGCCGCACTTGCTCGTCACACTCGATGCGACAGGCAAGCCGCGATTGGATAGCGCGCGTTCGGTCAACGCGAATACGCTCGCGTGGGAAGTGGGAGAGGTTACGTATCGGCTCGAAACGCCGTTGAGTAAAGACGCGGCAATTCGATTTGCCGAGTCGCTTCAATGACGAGTGCGAGTGTACTTGTTCCCGACTGTGACGCCCAGCCGGGAACTTTTCTTTTCTCACAGTTGTATAAGGAGTGTGAACGCGCAGACTGGTTCGAATGGAGAGCGAAAATGACCTGGTTCAAATCCAATTGGCGCTGGGCGGCGCTCAATCTGTTTGCGGTGTCCGTACTGACGGTCGTGTTGACGCAGGGAAGTACGGATTGGAGCGCAACTCACACCTTCGACCCTGAACTCGAGAGTGGCAAGTGGGCATTGCGTTTTCTCCTGATTTGCTTGGCGATGACTCCATTGAATTTGTATTTCGGGTGGAACAGCGCGAGCAAACTTCGCAAACCGGCGGGGTTATGGTCTTTTGGGTTTGCAATCGTTCACGTTGCGTACTATATTCTTGAGGACCAGTTATCCTGGCTAGTCTTTCCCACCCAGTTGTTTATTCTGCTGGGTCTACTGGGACTGCTTGTCCTGGGTGCGCTCGCCGTTACATCGAATCGCTGGGCGATGCGACGCCTGGGAAAAAACTGGAAGGGATTACACCGGCTAGTGTACTTTGCTGGCAACGCCGTTGCGTTTCACGCGATTCTCGCGACGACCGCGAGCAAAAAATTGGCGATCCGCGATCCGCAAGCGGTACAGGAACTCACTATCTATCTTGGCGTGTTGGTCATCCTGTTGGCGGTACGAATACCGGCGGTTCGTCGTGTACTAACCCGGATACTCGTATTGCCGCGTTCTCACCGTCAAGCCGACTTGCCAATCATTTCGATTATCGCGCCGTACAGCGCGCCAGAATACCCGCTGCAGATTTTCGCACGCGCGGAAGATATCCCAGGGAATGAATTTGTCACCAGGTTACCACTGGTGAAGGAAATGGACGACGCGTCAACCCGGCACGATGTGCCCGCGACGCGCTGAGAGAAATTGGAGGAGGAGCATGAAGCGTTTGACAATACTGATCTTGATCGCGTTCATTTGGGTGATTGCCGAGTTGGCGGCACAGCAAGAACCGCAATCAGCATTGGCGGGCGGATGGATCTGCTTTTTGTGTCATGGCGGATTCGAAGTCGCCGGCACTGACCTGGCTCCCGCGCTCGCCGGGAGCAAATTGACGGACGAAGAAATCCTCGCCCAAGTCCGTCGCCCGCGCGGCGTGATGCCCGCGTTCAGCAAAGAAGAATTGTCCGACCAAGCGATAAAGGATGGGTTTATCCAACCCTTTGTGCGCGGCATGCCGGCTGGGCGACCGACTATCGGCTTGGACCCGCAAACTCGTTCCATCGCGCTCGCGACGATTGCTGCCGTCGCGCAGGCACGCGCAACCGAGTACGCGCGTAGCCCTCGGGTGGGAGGCGCGGGCACACCAACACCAGCGCCGACGCCCACGCTCCTGGCTTTGAATGTAGCCACGGTTCGTGAATCATCGCTCGATCCGCGCGTACTTGCACTTGCCGGCGGCGTTCTCGCGCTCATCTCTCTCGGCGCGTGGTTCGCCACTCGGCGCTGAACGCGATGAGCGATGAAAACCTGGGTCGGTGAACGTGTCGACGTCCCAGATAATGATCACGCCTCACCCATTGGGTGAGGCGTGATTCGTATTGAACTCGTCGAACGTGCCTGCGCGAATCGCGTCGCGTACCTCGCGCATGAATCGCATCATCATTCGCAAATTGTGGAGCGACGCCAGCCGATAATAGATCAACTCTTTTGCGCGATGCAAGTGGTGCAGATACGCGCGCGTGAAATGTTGGCACGCGTAGCAATCGCACGTCGGGTCAATCGGCGAGGTGTCCATTGCGAAGCGCGCGTTCGAAATCGTGATGCGTTGCTCCGCGTTTGTCGCGATCTCGTGCGAGACAATGAGCGCGCCGTTGCGCGCCCAGCGCGTCGGCGAGGCGCAGTCGAACAGGTCAATTCCGCGCGCGACGCCGGCGATGATGTCTTGCAGTTCGCCGATGCCGAGCAGGTGCCGCGGTTTGTCGTCCGGCAAAAATGGAATCGTCCAATCGAGAATCGCGTGCATTTCTTTTTTCGATTTGCCGAGCGAGCCGCCGATGCACAAGCCGTCGAAGGGCAAACCGCCGATGACGCGCGCGCTCTCTTCACGCAAATCGCGGTACGCGCCGCCTTGCACGATGCCGAACAGCGATTGGTACTCGCGGCGCGTTTTGTGATGTTGTTCGAGCGAGCGTTCCGCCCAGCGATGGGTGCGTTGCAACGCCTCACGCGTGTACTCGGGTGAGTCGAGCGGCGAGGTGCACTCGTCGAACGCGACGACGAAATCCGCGCCGAGTTGATGTTGAATTTGCAACGAACGTTCTGGGTCGAGTCGCATGATCGCGCCGTCGAGGTGAGAACGGAATGTCACGCCGTCGTCGTCAATCCTGCAGAGAGGTATGCCCGTCTTTTGGGAAAGGGAGCGGGGGAGCGGGGGAGCGGGGGCGAGTTTCCCCTGTGCGCCTCTGCGCCCCTGCTCATCTGCAGTTTGTTCCTCTGGAAAAATATCCGCAATCTTCCCCACGCCATCGCGAATCGCCGCGCCTAACGAGAACACTTGAAAGCCGCCGCTGTCCGTCATTAGCGGACGTTGCCAATTCATAAACGCGTGCAAGCCGCCGAGTTGCGCGACCTTATCTGCGCCGGGACGTAACGCGAGGTGATACGTGTTCGCGATCAAAAGTTGCAAGCCGATGCTTTCAAGATCGTCCGGCGTGAGTGCCTTGACGGATGCCTGGGTCGCGACCGCCATAAAGTTCGGCGTCTCGATGTCGCCGTGCGCGGTGTGCAGAACGCCGGCGCGCGCGCGGGTTTGCGGATCGCGTGATTGAATGTCGAAGGTTAGGGGCATGAATGGAAACTCGGATTTAGGATTTGAGCGCGACGCGCAGGCGCGTATAAAAACGGCGGGCTTTGGCGCGGTTGCCACAATCGTTCATATCGCACCAGCGCCGGCTTTTATTCTTGCTTGTGTCCAAAAACAACCAGCCGCATTCGTCGTCACCGCACTGCCTTACTCTATCCAGATTGCCCATCGTTAGCAAATCCGCGGCGGAATGCGTGATACTCCAAAGCATTCGATCGAGTGCGATTTCTTCTTCCCAGCCCCACGCGAAATCGTTGCCATTCGAAATGAGGCGCGCATGTGCGAACGCGCGCGCGATGGCTTGGTTCAACAAGTCGAGGTCGCGCGATTGAGGGGATGCATCGTCGGCGCGCGCGACAAAAATTCGATAGAGCGCCTCGCGGAGCGCGACGGCTTGGCGCAGAACGTTGCGCGCGGCAGCGGGTCGGCGCGCGGCTTGAGCGAGCATCTGCCGCGCGGTTTGCGCGTCGAGGATGCCGGCATGGCGACTCCACGCGACGAGATCCGCGTAACTGGTCAGATGCTCGGAGGGATGATCGGTTTTGTGGTCGCCGACGGTGTTCGCAAAATCAAGGCACAGCGCGCCGCCCAATAACGCGAGTTCTGCGGCTTTTGACGAGTCTTCTTCCACGTTGTTCTTCTCTCCCCATGTACGCAAATAACTCAGCACGGCTTTTCAAAAGTCGGTTGACTCACTTGCCAACCTAACCCCCAACCCCCTTCGTTTATTGGGAAGGGGGCAGGGGGATGGGTCTGCAAATGACTTTTGAAAAACCGTGAATAACTCATAAAAAGGTATTGACAGCGGGTAGAACGTTTGTTATACTTGAACCGGCAAAACGATGATAGCAGGTTAGAGAGCGATTGTCAAGCGGGAGGGACGATGAGCGACGAAATGACCAAAGCCAAGTTGCTCGATGCGATGCGGACGGCGCGTACTGAATGGGAAGCCGTGCTCGCGCGCGTGGACGAAAGTCGGATGACGTTGCCGGCGCTTCACGGTGGGTGGTCCGTGAAGGATACTATCGGGCATGTCGCGTATTATGAACGATGGGTGCAGACCTGGCTCCAAGACGCGGTGCGCGGCAAGGTTACGCTCGGTACGCATCGCGATGGGCTGGAAGTGGATGCGCGCAACGCGCTCGTCTGGAACGACAATCGCGATCGCACATTGAGCGACATCCTCGCCGAATCGAAGGCGGTGTTCGACCGGCTGTATCAACTCGTCAAGCTGTTGCCGGAGGCGGACTTGCTCGCGCCGGATCTGTACAGTCGTTACACGATCCCCTTCTGGGGCGAATCGCGACCGCTGTGGAGATGTATCGAAGGCGATTCGTACGGACACTATCACGAGCACGCGGAAAATATCCGTCGCTGGCTCGATGGCGATAACCCGCACGCGGAAATCGAACCTGCGGAAACGTTCATCGCATCTGCCGCGACGAATGGATGACGAAAAACCTGGGAGGTCACAATGAACAAAGATCATCTCTGCCAGACTTTGCTCGCCGAGCGCGAGGCGTGGGAAGCATTGTTGACCGAGATCGGCGAAGGACGCATGGAGGTGCCGGGCGTCGTCGGCGTGTGGAGCGTCAAAGACCTGGTCGCACATTTGACCGCGTGGGAAAAACGACCCGCCGCGTGGCTCGCGGCGGCGCAGCGCGGCGACAAGCCGACACCCGCGCCCTGGTCGCGTGATTTGGACGAAGAGCAAGTGAACGCGTGGATTTATGAATCGAACAAATATCGAATGCTCGATGACGTGCTGGAGGAATCGCGCACTGTTTTCGATCAAATCATGCAAGGGCTTGAAGCGCTGACCCAGGAATCACTCAGCGACCCGCATCGCTTCGAGTGGCTGAATGGCATCGCGTTGATCGAAGCGATGCCAGGGAATACGTTTGAACACTATCGCGATCATGCGGAAATGATTCGGCAATGGCTCAATAGTAGACCGTCCTGACTCGGTGGTACGGTTGCATTCCTTCTAACGCCTGGCTCGCCTCCCACAAAATCCAGTCCACTTGAGTGCTCCGCAGAACGCGCCCGCGTTGTGCGAGCGCCTCGCGCAGAAACTCGACTGCCCAAATCATCGCCGCGCGAATTTCGATTTCCTCCGAACTCCCCGCCGCGAGTTCGCTCTGTGTGTCCACGCGTTCCGCGAGCGACGGCGCGTACTCGAGCACACCCCACGCGCGCAAAATCTGCGGCAGTTTGTAATCCGCGAACGCAGTGAGTACTTCGATGTTGTCGAACTCGCCCCAGTCGCGTCCGCCGAACGCGCCCCACAGATCGGCGACGAGGATTTGTGCGCGCTTGAATAGGCGCACTTCGTGATAATCGTACACGGTGATGTCGTTGAACGACGCGAAATTCTCTGCGATGATTTGCGCGAGCCGTGCCGCATCGCGCTCCGCGCACTCGACCAAACGCGCGGCTTGTCCTTCCCACAAGTTTTTTAGCACGGCGCCAAGTTCGCGCGCGTTGCGCCACCGTTCGGTGAACAGCGGAATCTCGCCGGCGCCGTTCAAAATGTCCGCGAGTTCTTGCGGTGTGATGCGCGCGAGGAATTCCGCGTCCAGAAAATCGGAATTGGTTTCCGCCGCGCGTTTGAGCGACGCGGCAAGCGCCCAGTAGCCATCGAGTGTGTCGCCGCGATATTCGACGCACCACTTGGGCTTGCCCCAGAAACAAAAATTCAGCGCGTCGAGCAGAAACAAATAATTGACGGTGCGCGGGGCGCCGTCGTGATAATGCCATTCGCGATTCCACGCGGGCGGCTCGACGTTTTTTTGTGCGAGCGTGTCCGCCGCGCGTTCAATCGCGCCGTGACTAATTTTCACTACCCGCGCGTGCTCGACGACGTAAGCAGTCGTGGCGAGCACGCCGAGCGGATCAGGACGCGATTGGAGAATCGCGGCGCAAGAGAGATTGGACATCGTTACGCGGTTTCTTCGCCAAAGGTGAATAGATCGCCGATGGACTCGCGCAAATAGTTGCGCCGAATGGCATCGCTAAAAACTGGCGCGGCAGAAATCACGTGGAGCTTGGCGATTTTTTTTTCGGGCGGAATGAGGACGGTATCGGTCGTCACAATTTCGGTGATTTGAGGCACGGCGTCAAATCGTTCGAGCGCCTGATGCACGAATACGCCATGCGTGCAAGCCACCCAAATATCTTGAATCCCCTGGTCGAGCAGCACCCGGCTGATTTCGAGAATCGAACCGCCCGTCGCAATTTCATCATCGTAGATCAACGCGCGATGGTATCCCTTGATTTGATTGCCGACAATTCCCGTGATCCGCACTGCGGTGTCGGAGATACGCTCCTTGTTGCCCGCCGCGATGGGCAATCGGAGTTCGGTGGCAAAACGCGCGGCGGATTTGGCTTGCCCCATGTCGGGCGCGACGACGATCGTACTGGAGAGATCGCGCGAAGCAAAGTGGTGTCTGAAAACGGGGCGGCACGTGAGGGGGTCGGTCGGGATACTGAAAAAACCATGAACCTGGGGTGAATGAAGCGCCATCGTCATGAGGTGCGTTGCCCCGGCGGTTTTGATCAGATCGGCGACCAAGCGCGCGGTGATGCAAATGCGCGGCGCATCTTTTTTGTCGGAACGCGCGAAAGAAAAATAGGGAATGATGGCGTGGACTTCGGTCGCGGCGGCGGCGCGTGCAATGTCCAACATCATCAACAATTCCATCAGATGATCGTTGACCGGCGGCGCAAGCGACTGGATGATGTAGACCTTGCGTGATCGCACGCTCGCGCCGAGTTGAATGTACAAATCGTCATTGCTAAAGCGCGAGATGTGCGTTTGATCGAGCGGGATGCCCAGGTGGCTGGCGATGGCAGCCGCCAGTGGGGGATTGGAATTTCCGCTGAAAAACCGGACTTGCGTTGGGTCAATGGATCCTTCGGACATACTGCTCCTGTGAGTTTAGTATTTAAGGAAAAAGATTACAGCGGTTTGGCGGCGAGGCGCTTGAGTCGCTCGCCCGCATCTTCCCACGTGATGGTCGTGAGTCCCAGTTTCTGACGAATGAGGTCGTCGGGCATGCCGCTTTCGAAATCGCGCAACGCGCAGGTCCAGCGCAAACTCTCGAACGAGACGGTGTCGCCCAGCCCGGACGTTTTCGCGAGATCGGCGAGCACGTACTCGAGGTTGCGCGCGGTGCATTCGAAGAGATGCTCTTTCGGCGCGTACTGCGCGCGATAACGCGCGAGCGAATCGGACAAGTCCAGCGGCAATTTGAGTTTGCGTTCCTTGAAACGTTTCTTTGCTTCCTCGTAACGAATGAACAGCACCGGTTGTTGCGGGTTCGAAAGATCAATGTCGCCGAGGCGCAGCGCGATCGTTTCGCTTTTCTTGATGCCGGTCGTCAGCAAAAGCGTGACGAGCAAGTACGGTCGCGCGTCGCTCTTTTCGGCATCGCGCGCGGCGCGCGCCGCGTCGAGCAAGCGCGTCACTTGGTCGGCGTAGAGTACTTGGGGCAGCGGCGGTGTGACCGGCTGGTGCGCGATTGGCGCGGCAGGGTCTTGTTGAATCATCTCGATGTGCTTGAGCCACGCGAAAAAAACTTTGAGCGTCGTCAAGCGCCGCTGGTACGATTTCGGACTGCACGGTACGCCGCGCTCATAACGCAACCAAGTGAGGTAACGATTCAACGTTTCGACGTTGATCTCGTTCAGCGCGATATTCGCGCCGACGTACTTGCGAAACAAATTGAGATCGCCGCCGAATGCTTGAATCGTGTACTTGGACAAACCTTGGCGAAGCATTTGCTCGTGATACGCGCCAATCGCCACGTTGAGCGACGAAGTCGGCGCGAGGGGCGCTGTTTCAGCGACGGGCTGTGCCTCGCGCGGTTCTTCGAGACGTTTTGGCTTTGCTCCAGGAGGAGGAAAAAGCGGGAGTTGTTCGTTTCGCATAGATAATTTCTACCACACTCCGGGCGCAGTGTCAAGACACAAAATAGTTTATGTTGAGCACAACCTTTACAGAAAACTATGTTTTTTGCGTATTTCTTGCAAATTGAGCGCCACAAGACGCCAAAAACAGATTGACAATTCACTGGAATGCCTTATACTGTGGCTATCAAAAACATCGGAAAATCAAGCATCTTTTCGATGTGACGAGGGAGGTGCGGGGAAGCAACTTCCGCAACGCTTTTTGCAAGTAAATTAGAAAATCCAGTCAAGGAGGAAAAAATGGCTGAACGAATGGGCAAGACCGAATTTGTGGGCGCGATTGCGGACAAGACCGGCGTCGCCAAGAAAGATGTGAAAGCCGTTCTCGACGCAATGAACGAAGTCGTGATGGGTGAACTCGGCAAGAATGGTCCCGGCGAAGCGGTGATTCCTGGTTTGCTAAAATTGAACGTCATCATCAAGCCAGCGGTACCGGAACGCGATGGGGTCAATCCCTTTACCAAACAACCGACCGTGTTCAAAGCCAAGCCGGAACGCCGACTCGTCAAGGCGCGCGTGCTCAAGGGTTTGAAAGACGCGATCGGCGGCGTGCCCGCGAAAAAAGCAGAGTCGGGAATGAGTGAGAGCGCGGGCTAAGAAACTATCCTGACATGGCGACATGATCGTGTGAATTTAGATGCGACGATGGACGCGTGGGAGTTTGTTCGCTCCCGCGCGTTTTTTTTTCGTAAACCCATTGATATTTTGGAAGAATCCTGTTAAAATGTTGTTGGTTGCGCGGTGAGTCGGGCGCGGCAGAATCAGGGCACAATGCCCACGAGGCACAAGGAGGAACCAATGGCGGACAGTGTCTACAAGGTCATCGAACTGATCGGCACGAGCACCGAGTCATGGGAAAAAGCGGCGGCGAACGCGATCAAGATGGCATCCAAATCGCTGCGTGATCTACGCATCGCCGAAATCGTGCAACTCGATATGCAGATCGAAGATGGCAAGGCGGTGACGTATCGCGCCAAAGTCAAAATCTCTTTCAAATACCATGGTGGCGAGTAGCCGCGCGCACCGGGATAAATTTAGGAGGGTCACAGCCCGCAAGCTGATTCGCGTGTGTGAATCAGCGCGGGTTGTTTTATTTTCCAATGAACACTGTATTCGAACCCCACACGCGCCCGCCGCTGTGGTACAGAGGCGCGCGCCTCGCGTTCATCGTTTTGGCACGCTGGTTGTTCAAGGTTCGGATTGTCGGTCGCGCGAATATCCCGCGCGGCAGTTACATCGTCGTCGCGAATCATCTGAGTTGGATTGATCCGTTTCTGCTGATGGTCGCGTTGCCCGCCGAACCACGCCTCTATTTCATTGGCGCGCAGCAGGCGATCAATCGCGACTGGAAAATGTGGTTGATGCGTCGCGTGGACATTTTGATTCCCTTCGAGCGCGGCGCGTTGTGGCTGGGTAAAGACCTGCTCAAGAAATCGTTCGACGTGTTGCAAAGCGGCGCGATCCTGGGAATTTTTCCGGAAGGCACGTTAGGATCGCGCGAGGGTGAGTTACTTGCTCTGCAACGCGGCATCGGTCATTTGTTGTTGCGGAATGGCGCGACGGTGTTGCCGGTCGCGTTGAGCGGCGCGCAAGAATTGTATCTGGGTAAACCGATTACGGTCACGATTGGTAAACCATTCGTTGTTGCGGTTGCCGGCTTGGATCGGCAGGCGGCGATTGCCGCTGCTATCGCGCAAGTTGAACGCGCGCTCCGCGCGATATTGCCGCCCTATGTCGAGCCGAACGTCCGCATCAAACGAATGCGCTTTTTGACAAACTTGCTTGGTTGACTATTTGCTTGTCTGACATATAATCATCTTGCCGCTTTGATCGCAGAGCAAGGTCTCGTTGTGCAATGAGGAGATGCATTGTTGCTTGGCAACGCAGAATAACAATCGCGTTTTACAGGAGAGTCGAATGCTCATCGCGCGGGTTGTCGGTACGGTCGTCTCCACGATGAAGGACGAAAAAATGGTCGGACGGAAATTGCTCATCGTCCGCGAAGTGACGGCGGAGAATGAAATCGTCGGTAAACCGCTCGTCGCGATTGACACGGTGGACGCCGGCGTCGGCGATGTCGTCCTCGTCGCGCAAGGCAGTTCCGCGCGCCAAACCTTTCTCACCAAAGACACGCCGACCGACGCGGTGATTATGGCGATTGTGGATACGCTCGAAGTGCAAGGCACGGTGACGTTTCGCAAAGGAAGTTGATGGCGGGCTGGAACGATCTCGGTAACATTTGGAACACGTTCAAAGAATTGGACGTGCGTCCGATTGCCGACGAAGCGGAGCGTCCCATCGTGCTCGCGTTCGTCGGCGCGGCGGGTGTGGGTAAGTCCACGTTGATCGCCGCGCTGCGCCACGATAAACGCGCGCGCGAAAAAGTGATCAGCCCCACGATGGAAGCCGATCTCCGCGTCGCGCCCGCCGCGCGCCTCGGCGATGCAGACCTGATTGTGTTGATGCTCGACGCGACCGCGCCAGATATTTCCGCCGAGACTGAACTGTACGCAAATCTGAAATCGGCGGGACGCGCTCTGCTGATCTTTTACAACAAGATGGACGCGTTGAGCGATGCGAGCGCGGTTGCCAATTCGTTGAATCAGTGGGTTGGCACGCGCATCGCGGTCGGTTCGGCGCTCGACCCCGATTCGCTCGCGACCGAGTTCGTTCCGCGCGTGATGGACGCGTTGCGTAGCCGACATCTCGCGCTTGCGCGGCACTATCCCTTGTTTCGCGATGCCGTCGCGCGCGCGCTTATCAACGATACGGCGTTCGCCAACGCGAGTTACGCGCTCGGCACCGGTTTCGCCGAAATCATTCCGGTGCTCGACGTGCCATTCAACATTGCCGACCTGGTTGTCTTAACGAAGAATCAAGCGATGATGGTGTACAAACTGGGTCTCGCGCTCGGTCGGTCTACGCGTTGGCAAGATCACATGGCGGAACTGGGTAGCGTCGTCGGCGCGGGATTTTTGTGGCGGCAAGCCGCGCGGCAACTCATCGGCTTGATTCCAGTGTGGGGCATCGTGCCCAAGGTGGCGATTGCGTACGCGGGTACATTCGCGGTCGGTGAGGCGGTGTTGTACTGGTATCACACCGGCAAAAAGATGACCGGCAACGATCTGCGCGCGGCGTACAACCACGCGTTGCGGCGCGGTAAAGAGATCGCGCAGAAATTGATCGAACGTGCGCCGCGACCCGGATTGCCAAAACTCAGGATGCCGCGCGTGACCTTTCCCGCGTTGCCCAAGCCACGCACGAAAAACGTCTGTCCAAACTGCGGCAAGAGAAATCCGCGCGAGGCGAGATTTTGCGCGTACTGCGCGACTGCATTGATTTCACCGTAATGATAATTCCAAATGCCGACAATGCCATTGTGGATATTCGTAAATTGCGCGATTATTGGACAGTGTAGCATGGCGACCGACAGGGGCGATTGAAATCGCCTTTGGTGGGCGTTCCGCCGGGCGTCCACCTACGTGGACGCGAAATTCGCCCGCGTAGGCGGGTGACCAGCCAACGGCTCACGCGGGGCAATTTCAATTGCCATTTTACCGGCGGGCATGCTACAGTCTCGATTATTGTCTTGACCTTAATCACGATGAAGGCAAACACAAAGCGCGTCTCTTCAGGGCGGCGTTTGGGATTACATCGGATAATGCTGCTGAATTACGCGAGATACTATTGCTAATCGTCAAGACGCACGATGCCCAATTAGGGCGGTGAGATGGATACGGTCAAAGATACGAAGTTGATTTCATGCTTGAGTGGCGCGGGAAGCGAGCGATGGTTCGGAGCGCGTGGATTATCGAGCGTGATTCAGATACTCCAAGATTGACCAGCTGTTACCCGTTGTGAAATCTGAGGTGACAAATGCCAAACGAGATTAAAATGCTTGACATAGTGGCGCTTACGGTTGATCTGCCAGAATATAATTTGTGGCGCGGACAAGTTGGCACAGTCGTGGAAATTCTCGCGGGAGGTGCCGCTTTTGAAATCGAATTCAGTGATCGTGATGGGCGAACCTTTGAATCGCTGGGTTTGCGCCCGGACCAGATCATGGTTCTGCGCTACGAACCACGACCAACTCCACCGATGTCTACCGCAATGCCGGCATAGTAGGCAAGTGCATGCCAACGCTACGTGATGCGTAAAACGTGAAACGTAATCCCAAATCCCAAAATCGCAAATCGCAAATCGAAAATCCAACATCCATTCACCAACTTCTGACATCCAAACCCAGGAGGTTTCCATGTCCACAGTTCCCCCCGAAATGATCGCGCTCGGCATGGTCGAGACACGTGGCTTGATCGGCTCGATTGAAGCCGCGGACGCGATGGTCAAAGCCGCGAACGTTAAACTCATTGGCAGTGAATACATCGGCGGTGGGTTCGTCACCGTGATGGTGCGCGGCGATGTCGGCGCGGTCAAAGCCGCGACCGATGCCGGCGCGGCGGCGGCGAAACGCGTCGGCGAACTCGTCAGCGTTCACGTGATCCCGCGCCCGCACGGCGATGTCGAAGCGATTCTACCGACAAGCAAGGGCGCGTTTGGCGGACGGAACGGCTAGCCGCGCGCTTGCGTGTTCGTAGTTGAGCACGCAGCAAAAAGCAAGATCGGAGGTGTGATGAAACAAGAATTACATCTCACCGACGCTAATCTCGCGCGCGATGCCAGTTTCATCGAGCAAGTCAAAGCCGCACTCTCGTTGCCAGCGGACGCGGAGTTAGAGTTGCAAAATATCGCGCGGGGCGCGGCAGGCGGCGCGGCAGTCCACTATGCCGTGACGCTACCCGTCGTCCTGACCGGCGCGGAATTTGGCGCGGCAAATGGCGTAAGCGTGGACGAGCGCGTATCGGCGACATTGAACTTTGATGCGCGCGGCGCGCTCGCTTCATCGCAAGTCAGCCCGGTAGACGAACGACATTTGCGTTTGGTCAAGGACAATGTGCGGAAACTGGCGGCGGCGGATGAAATATTTCTCGCGTCGCCGGGCGAAGCAGTGGATACCGATGCGTTGCGCGCCAAACGCCAACCGTGGTACGTGGAAACGGACGCGCACGCGCGCAAACGATTGAAACGCGCGTATATGGCATAGGCAAACTCTTGGAAGGAGGAGTCCAATGCAACCGCAGTCCATTAGCCCGGTCAACGTATTCACGAATGACCCGAATGCGCTAGGTCTTGGGCTAGAGCAAATTATACCGCCCAATGGCAAGTCACCTTTCGCGATTCCCGGTTGGACCGGCAGAGGCGGTTTATTCAATCCCGGCACGCCCGAATTCGAAGCCGGCGAATTGCACGTCGTCTTGACCAATACGTTTGCCGCCTGGGTTGATTTCTTCGGCGCGGATTTTCAATGGCAACCCAGGATCGCGCAATTGCCGATTGTCCCGCGCGCCGGCAAAGATTTCAACGCGTACTATGATCGCCGAGGACTCAAGTTCTTTTACAACACCGATCCCAAAACCAAGCAGGTGATGTACACGTGCGAGAGTTGCGACGTCGTCGCGCACGAATGCGGACACGCGATCCTCGACGCGCATCACCCCGACTACTGGGATTCGTTGTTGGGCGAAACCGGCGCATTCCACGAAGCGTTTGGCGATATGACCGCGTTGCTCGTCACGCTCGCCAATCCGCGCGTGCGCGCGGCGATGCTCGCGGAAAATGGCGGCGACCTCGCCAAGAGCAACGTGGTGTCGCGCCTCGCCGAACAACTCGCGCTGGGTTTGTTCGATTCAGGGTACGCCGAATCGGTTGTTTCGGCGAACGCGTTGCGCGATGCCGTCAACAAGTTCAAGTACAAAGACCCCGACATGTTGCCGGGTCGCGCGCCCGCCTCAAAACTCAGCTCCGAGTCGCACAGTTTCTCGCGCGTATTTTCCGGCGCGTTCTACGATTTGTTGATCGCGGTGTACGAGCAATTGCGAAATGCGAACGCGTCGCTCTCGCCCGATGCCGCACTCGCGCAAGCGCGCCGCGACGCCGGGCATTTGCTCGCGCAAGGATTGATTCTCGCGCCGCGCGGCGATGCCGCATTCAAGACGGTCGCGTCCGCAATGATTACGGCAGACCTGCAGAACAATCAGGGCAAGTACTTTGCCGCGTTGAAAAAAACGTTCGTCGCGCGGCGCGTGCTCAAAGCGTCGGAGGCAAACGCGTTGAAAAAATCGGCGGGCGCGGGGAAGACGGAGACGAGCTCGCTTGCCGGCACAGCGAGCGGCGCAATCGGGGTACCGCTCGCAATGGTGAGCACGGAAATGGGCGGTGAGTTGCCATCCAATGTGCGGCGCGAGTTGCGGGTCGCCAAGCGCGAGTTTCGCCTGGTGGATCAACAAACAAAGCACAATCAGATGAGGGTCTTGCATTACGCCGCGCCGCGAGAGGTCGCGTTGAAAGGCAAGGCGTTGGGCGTCGCGCAGGGCGCAGTCGTCACTGTGACGGACGCGGTCGCGGTGCAGGTGGATCGCGAGGGCAAGGTCGTTTCGGCTAATCAGCACAAAGTGGATCGCGGTCAGGAGCAACGCATTACCGATCACGTCGCGAAACTTGTCGAGCGCAATCGCGTGTACGCGGCGAAGGAAGGCGAGGAAGTTGACCCAGCCGCTTTAATCGAAAAGCGGCAACCGTACTATGTTGCGTACGACGCGCAAGGCACCAAGCGTATTCGTCGCGCGTTTATCGCGTGTTGCGAGTAAGGAACGTTCGCGGCAACGTTCCGTTGGGGGAACGAAACGGTGTTCGTTCCCGAGGGGAGATTCCAAAATGAATCGCGCGCGCTTGATTCCTGGGCTGATCTTGATCGTGCTCGGCATCGTGTTCATGTTGATGCAGTACTTTGAATTCGGTCCGGGTTTATTTCTCATCCTGCTGGGGTTTGTGTTTTTCATTCCCTACGCGTTGACGCGTAGTTACGGCTTGCTGATTCCTGGGTGCATTCTGGCAGGGCTTGGAATCGGCATGGTGTTCGAACGCGGTACGCAAACGGACATCACCGCGCCGTTGGGGCTGGGTGTGGGGTTCATCGCGATTTACGTGATTCACTTGATCGTTGCGCGCGCATCGCACTGGTGGCCCCTCATTCCGGGCGTAGTGCTGTTGCTCGTCGGCATCACGGCGGGCATACCGCAAGCGCAAACGCTGTTGGTCAAGGGAGGCATTCCGCTAATGTTGATCGTGATCGGGTTGGCGATTCTAGCGGGACAATTCGTCTTCCGACCCGGCGCTAAACGTGATGCTTGACGAAATCGCATGAAGGGATTGTTCGCGCGGCGCGGCGCGCAGTGGCTCTTGATCGCGATCCTGAGTCTGGGATTGGGTTTGCGGCTGTGGGGAATTAGTTTTGGACTGCCATACATGTACCATCCCGACGAAGGGGTGCCGGTCAAAATTGCGCTCCGTTTTCTGCAGACCGGCAATTTGAATCCGGAATTTTTCCATTGGCCCGCCCTGCTGTTTTACCTGAACGCGCTCGTGTATGGCGCGTTCTATCTTGTCGGTTGGCTCACCGGCAGATTCGCGCGACCGACCGATCTTGTTTATCCTGACTATGAAATGATGGCAGTCGGTCGAACGGATCTGCCGGAGATTTTTTTGTTGGGACGCGGACTGTCGGCGCTCATCGGCGTGTTGACAATCGTTCTAGTTTATTTAATCGGGCGCGAATGGCGCGGCGCTCGCGTCGCCGCGCTGATTGCGGCTACACTGATCGCGGTCGAAGCCACGAGTGTCAAGCACAGTCATTTTATCCGCCCCGATATCCTCGCGATTTTTTGTGCGCTGATCACCGCGTTATTCGCGCTCAAGGTCGCCGAAGAGCCGCGAATGAAAAATTACGCGCTTGCCGGCATTGGCATCGGCTTGACGACGGCGAGCAAGTACAACGGCGCGCTGATTTTTGTCGCGCTGGTCGCGGCGCATCTCTTGCGCTATGGTTGGCGCGGATTCGCACGCAAAGAAATCTATCTCGCCGGCGCGATGAGCGTCCTCACTTTTTTGTTGCTCAATCCATTCGTCATTCTCGATTGGCAACGCTTTGCCAAACTCGGACCTATGGATGACGCAAACATTTATGCGACCGGTCATCCCGGCGCGGAAGGCGATTCGTTCCAATGGTATAGGGGATTCTTGTTTGGCAACCTGGGTTGGCTCACGCCGCTTGCGCTTGCCGAGGCGTTATTGATTCTGCGCGCGCGGGATCACAAAGGGATTACGCTGCTGATTTTTCCGCTCATTTATTTTGTTTTCATCAGCCAGTTCACCGTCCATCACGATACGACGATTTTGCCGGTCGTTCCTTTTGTAATTATTTCCGCGGCGCATTTTCTCGCGCGCGCGTATGAATTTTCGTCGCAACGATTTCCGCGCTGGCGCGTCGGGCTGACCGCGTTGCTTGTGGTCGTTGTGGCGTGGTTGGGTTTGCCCTCTCTGCATGTGACTGTCGCGTCTGACGCGCGATTGTTGCAACCGGATGGACGCGAGCAGGCGCGTCGGTGGATTCACACCAACCTGTCGCGCGGTTCACGCATCGCGCTTGAAGCATACTCGCCCTATCTGGATCGCGATCGTTTTTTTGTGGACGGCTTTTATGGAATTCAAGATCACGCCCCGGAGTGGTACGTCGCGAACGGCTACGAGTATTTGATTTTCAGTCAAGGCGTGTATGCGCGTTATTTCGCCGAACCCGCGCGTTACACCGCGGAAATCAATCGCTACAACGCGCTCTTTGCGCGCTTTACCCCGATTGCGCGCTTTGATGACGGCGCGTACGAAATTAAAGTGTATGCGACCGGCGCAACCGCGCCAAGCACGCGCGTCGGCGTGCGTTTCGGCGAGTACGCCGATCTGGTCGAACTCGTTGGCTATGAAACACTGTCCTGGCGCGCGGGCGAACCATTGCGCGTTCAATTTTTTTGGCGCGCGCTCGGCGACAAACCAGAGCCATTCCAAGTTCAGCTACGCGTGTTGGACGCGCAGGATCGCGAGATCGCCAAAACACAACAAGATTTGTTTCAGGGCAAGGGCTGGCGCGCGGAAATGTTTGCTGATGTGTGGACGATTCCAGTTCCTGCCGATGCCGCGCCGGGAACGTATCGGCTGCAAGTGGATGTGATTTGGATGCGGTACAATTTTCAACTGCCGGTCAAAACCTGGAGCGGTCAAGCGCGCGAGGATCTCGTTTTGGAATCGTTTGAACTGCTCAACCGCGCAAGCGAATGAGTCGGGAGAAAAAACCATGGCATTTATCACCGAGCAAGAATTACGCGAACAGTGGCAAGAAGGCAAGGTCACGCGGTTTGAATTTCCCGCTGGCACGCGTTTTTCGCCGTCCGCGCACGATTTCATCAATCAATGGAAACTCCAGGTGTATGCGGGCGGCGAGTTGGTTACACAAGACACGCCGCGCGTTTCGCATTACTCGGAAGGTGGGCTGCCTTATCTCGACGACAAGCGCAAGTAAATCGTGAATCCCAACCTGGATACCTTGCTCGCGCAGACCGCGCGCGTGATGCGCGACGATGCGCCAGTCGCGTATCGCGGCGCAGTGCGCGTTGGCGTTGACCTTGGCACGGCGTACACCGTGCTCGTCGTGCTCGACGCGAACGATCAGCCGATTGCCGGCGCGTATCGTTTCGCGAATGTCGTGCGCGATGGTCTGGTCGTGGATTTCATCGGCGCGATTGATTTGTTGCGCGAAATGAAACGCGGCGTTGAAACGCGCCTGGGTTTTGAACTGACCCACGCGGCGACCGGCTATCCGCCCGGCGTGCCCCACGTCGAAGTGCGCGCGACCGCGAATGTCGTGCGCGCAGCGGGGTTCGATTGCACCGCCGAGACGGACGAGCCAACCGCGGCGAATGCAGTTCTGCAAATTCGCGATGGTGCGATTGTGGATGTCGGCGGTGGCACGACCGGCATCGCGATTGTGCGCGATGGCAACGTGGTGTACACGGCAGACGAAGCGACGGGCGGGACGCATTTTACACTCGTCGTCGCGGGCGCGTTGAATATCGCGTTCGAGGACGCGGAGAAAATCAAAACGGATTCGCGCGAGCACGACCGGCTTTTTCCGATCGTGCGCCCGGTGATGGAAAAAGTTGGCACGATTGTCGCGCGCCATATTCGCACGCAAAACGTCGCAGCGATTTATCTCGTCGGCGGTACGGCGAATTTCAAAGGGATCGCGTCCGTCGTCGAGCAGGTGACCGGCGTGCGGACGCGTGTGCCGGGACAACCGCTCTTTGTCACGCCGCTCGGCATCGCGATGAACGACCGTTGATGCGTGGTCGGCGTGGTGTAATTCGCCTCGCATTGGTGAGTGTGGTAAAATAGGTCCAGCATTTTTCTGGAGGCAACATGGCAGACAAATTTGAACTGCGTTGTTACGCGTATCTGGATCGCATGCAACCGCAGTACGCGGCATTCGTCGGCACGATCACACAAGGTGATTTGCCGGTGCAAGGTATGGCGGATCTCTACATCGAGGTCGCGCCCGGCAACGAAGTGTTTCGTCTCGTGGATATCGCGGTCAAGGCGACGCGCGCAAAACCGGGCGCGCAACTCGTCGAGCGCGAATTCGGCATGTTCGAGATTCACTCGAACGACCAAGCCGAAGTGCTCGAAGCCGGCAAGATTGTCCTGGATCGGCTCGGCTTGAAGATTGCGGATCGCAAAAAACCAGAGATCGCTTCGGTGCAGGTCATTACGAATGTGGATCCGTACCAGGTGCAACTGCTCAATCGTTTTCGGCGCGGCGCGATGTTGGTCGCGGCTGAGACGTTGTTCATTCTCGAATGCGCGCCCGCGGCGTATATCAACCTCGCGGCAAACGAAGCGGAAAAATACGCGAACATCAAAATCATTCACATCTCATCGGTCGGGCGATTCGGTCGGATGTGGTTGTCGGGCACGGAAGCCGAAGTGCTCGCGGCGAAACAGGCTGCCGTGCGCGCACTCGAATCCATTGAAGGCGTGTAGAACAGAATTCAGAATTCAGAATTCAGTAGTCAGAAGAGGTTCGGATGGCGAAGACGATTTACACCGAACGTGATGTGGAAGACCTAGCAAAGCGCGGCGTCAAAGAAATCGCGGTGACGGATGAAGTGGTTCTCACCGATGTCGCGCGCGAGCGCGCCGAAAAACTGGGTGTGGTATTGCGTGTCTCAACCGCATCGGTGTCTGGAATCGCAACTGCGACTGCGTCCGCGTCGGTTGCGCCGCGCGTGGACACAGAGCAAGTCATCAATCAAGTGAAAGCCGAAGTGATCGCGAAACTGGGCGCGAGCGCGGATGCCGCGTTGATTGATCGGATCGTGCGGCGCGTTGTGAGCCAGTTGAAATGATTCTGGGTCAAGTGGTCGGCGAAGTGATCGCCACAATCAAAGACGAAGCGGTGCACGGGCGCAAGTTGCTCATCACGCAGTTGCTCAATCACAAACGCGAACCGATTGGGCGTCCCCAGGTCGCGCTTGAAGTTGTCCACGCGGGCATCGGCGATTTTGTGTTTCTCGTCCGCGCGCGTGACGCGTCATTCGCAGTCGTTCCCAACGCGCCAGCAGACCTGGCGATTGTCGGTGTGATTGACCACATTGACACGATTGATCCGGGAAATCTAGAATTGCCGTTTGGATATTCTCAATTCACGTAAATAGTAATTGGTAAGTGGTAATTACCACATACCAATTACCAATTACCATTATGCTAATAGCCAAAGTCATCGGCACGGTCGTTTCGACAGTTAAACATCCGGCATACCACGCGCAGAAAATCATGCTCGTGCAGCCGTTGCATTTGCCCGGCGAAAAACCGGACGATGCGCTCATCGCGGTTGACCTCGCGCAGTCCGGCGTTGGCGATGTGGTGTTGGTGTGCCAGGAGGGCGGCTCGACGCGACAGATTATCGGCATAAAAGATCAGCCCGTGCGCTCTTCGATTGTGGGCGTGATTGATTCGGTGAGTTTGCAAAAGTGAGGAATCAGAAATGGCTTATTATCTTGATTTGTTTTCTCCCGAAACCTACGAGGCGTTCACAAAATCAAAGAGAGAAGTTTCTGGTTTTCGCGTTCGCCAACAGAATGCCGCAAATAGGGTACATCCAGGCGACAGGTTAGTTTGCTACATGACCAAGCTTTCTCGTTGGGTTGGAATCCTCGAAGTGATGAGCACATGCTTTAGAGATGAAGCTCCGCTCTTTTACGAAAAGGATGATCCGTTCATAATCCGTTTCAAAGTCAAACCGCTTGTTTGGCTATCAAAAGAAAAATCCATTCCGATGCGTGATGAAAGAATCTGGCGAGCAATATCTTTTACCCGGAATTATGAACCAGATTACTCATACTGGACTGGGAAATTTCGTAACAGTCTGAATCAGCTCTCTGAAGAAGATGGACGGTTTCTTGAGAAATTCCTTTTGAGGCAGGCGAGCGACGGTGGGGAAACATTTGAAGTTGACGAAGACGAGTATAAAAAAATTCTCTCGCACGAAGTGCGTAGAATTGATAGAACAATAACGGTTTCAGTACCCCAAGATTCTGAAACTCTACCTGACACTGTTCCAGTTGCTGAAGTTAGAGAATCAATCAAGATACAGGCTTTGCTGGCAAAGATCGGTGCTCATATGGGGATGAGAATTTGGATACCGCGTGGTGATAGAAATGCGGTGATTTCGGAATGGGCTGATGAAGATCGTCCACTGTTGGATGTTTTGCCTCTCAACTACGATGAGACTACGCTCAAAACAATTGAGCAAATAGATGTTCTTTGGCTAAGAGGTCGAGCGATTCTCCGTGCATTTGAAATAGAACACACAACCTCGGTCTATTCTGGTATTCTTCGCATGGCTGATTTGTTGGCGTTACAACCCAACATGGACATCAAATTGCATATCGTTGCGCCAAGCGAAAGGCGCGAAAAGGTTTTTCAAGAACTTCGTCGCCCGGTCTTTTCTCTACTCGACAAAGGACCTTTATATGAAAGTTGTACATTCCTCCCGTATGACAGTGTGCGTGATTTAGCGATGGAACGTCACTTGGCTCACTTGTCGGATAGTGTGCTTGATGAATATTCCGAGTATGCAGAGTGAGTGGTTATTTGTGCTCTTGGAGGCACGATGTCCGAACTAACCGAACGCGATATCAATAACATTGTCCAGTACGTCATCGCCGAATTGCAAGGCAAGCGCGGCGACGCGAGCGCACTCGGCTCTGGCGGAATTTTCCAGGACGTGACGAGCGCGGTCAACGCGGCGTCGCGCGCGCAGAAAATGTGGATCGCGCTTCCGCTTGAGAAACGCAAAGAAGTCATCGCGCATGTGCGCGAACGTTTGGGCGAGCACGCCCAAGTGCTCGCGTGGTCGGCGTGGCGCGAGACCGGGCTGGGTCGCTACGAAGACAAGATCGAAAAGAATCTGCTCAACATTAACAAAGTGCCGGGCATCGAAGACCTCGAACCGATGGCGTGGAGCGGCGATCGCGGCTTGGCGTTGGTCGAACGCGCACCCTTTGGCGTGTGCGGCTCGATCACCCCGGTCACGAATCCTACCGCGACGGTCATCGGTAATTCCATCGCGATGATCGCGGGCGGCAATTCGGTCGTCTTTAATCCGCATCCGAGCGCGAAGGAATGTTCCGCACGCGCGATTGCGATCCTCAATCAAGCCGTCATCGAAGCGGGCGGTCCCGCGAATCTCGTTGCCGGTATCGCGAATCCTACTATCGAAAGTGCGCAAGAGTTGATGAAACATCCTGGGACGCGCTTGACTCTTGTCACCGGCGGCGAAGCGGTTGTGCATGTCGCGCTCTTGTCCGGCAAGCGCGCGATCTGCGCCGGTCCGGGCAATCCGCCGGTCGTCGTGGATGAAACCGCCGACCTCGACGAAGCCGCGCGCGGCATTATCAAAGGCGCGTCGTTCGATAACAACATCATTTGCACCGACGAGAAAAATATCATCGCGGTGGACGCGATTGCGGACCGCTTGCTTGCCGCGTTGCGCGGGTTGGGTTGTCGCATCTTGACACAGGATGAACTCGCGCGCCTCGAAAAAGTGATTTTCTCCGAACCGGTCAAGCCGGGCAAATCAACTGGGTTGAATAAAAAACTCATCGGACAAAATCCATCGGTCATTCTGAAGGAGATTGGCGTCACCGTGGGCGACGAAGTGCGGCTCGCGATTGCCGAGGTGCCGCGCGAGCATACGCTCGTGTGGACCGAACAGATGATGCCGATCATTCCGTTCGTGCGCGTGCCCAATGCCGATGACGCGATTGATTTTGCGATCGCGGTCGAAGGCGGACGCCGGCACACCGCGGTGATTTACTCGCGCCATCTCGATCACCTGAGTCGCTATGCTAAAGAAGCGGACGTTTCGATTTTTGTCAAGAACGGTCCCAATCTCGCGGGGCTGGGTTACGGCGGCGAAGGATTTTGTTCGTTCTCGATTGCGGGGACGACCGGCGAAGGCATGACGCGCCCGCGCACCTTTACGCGCGAGCGCCGCTGTGTGTTGGTGGACGCGTTTCGAATTGTTTAACCATCTTGGCGTACCGTTGATGTCGCATGAATTATGACCTGTTCTTGTTGTTGGGCGTCACGTTCACTGCCGCGCTGATTTACAGCGCGTTATTGATTTTGCTCGCTGTCCGCCAACGCTGGCACGATAGCGTAGAAAGTCGTTTCACGTTTTGGATCGCGTTCGCGCTGCTTACCCAATTGGTGTTCGCCGCCGACTATGCGCTCGTCGGTGTGGGTAGCAACAGCGACCTGGTTCCAAAACTCTATTTTTATCTCGCCAGCGCGTTGCCGCTTTTTTTCTACGCGTTTGCCTCCGCATTCACTTCGGCGCTGGTTGCTCCTTCGCTGGATGGTGAACGCCAACCTTGGATCTTTTTCCCCGGCTTGGGCGCGCTCACGCTGGCGGTGGTATTGGATTTGTATCGCCCGGTCATTCCGATCGGGGATATGATTCTGTCGGTGCCGATTATCGTTTCGAGTCTGCGGGTTTTGTTGTGGGTGGTGCCGACCGCGTTCGTTATCACGCGCAGTGTGATTGTGAATCGGCGTTTGGTGAGTCCCTTGCATCGCAATCGGTTGGCATACTTGACGATTGGGTTGCCGTTCGTTTCCGCGTACGACGTGCTGGAGTTGGCGGTGGGCGTACCCACGCGCGAAATCGCGATTGCGGCGCAAGTGACTGGCGTACTGATCTTGAGTTATGCCGTTCTGCGTCACCATCTCATTGATTTGCGATTCGTGTTGCGGCAAGGCACGCAACATGTCTTGATCACGCTGTTCGCGATTGCGCTGTACGCGTTGACGATCAACGCGGCGATCAATTTTTCGCTCACTCGCGAATCCTGGGGCGTGATGGCGACTGCCCTGGTCGCGGCAATTTTCTTTGCGGTAATCTTCCGTCCTCTGCTCTCGATCCTCGAACGCGGTGTGCGTCACTTGTTGTTCGGTCCACGCTACGATGTGCGCGAAGTGGTGCAAATGTTCAGCCAACGATTGAACGCGCGGATTGATCTCGCGCAACTCGCGGAAGAAGGCCGCACCTTACTCAAGAGCGCGATGGGCGCACGCGACGCCGCGTTGCTCGTTCTGCATCGCGCCAAATCCGGCGTCACCCTGCATCCCTTGCCCGCGCGTCCCGATTGGCCCCCCGAAGTGCGCGTGGATGGTTTAGCCCCCGTCGTCAACGCGTTGATGATGCGCCCCGCGCCGCTTTTGCAATACGACATTGACCGCTTGCCGGAATTCATAGATGTGACGCCGGACGCGCGCGCGTTGTTGCGCAAATTTCGCAGCGAAGTCTATGTGCCGATTATGAGCCACGAGTCGCTGATCGGCGTGTGGATGGTGGGACCCAAAGCGTCGGATGATCGCTATACCGAATCCGATCTGGCGTTGCTCGCGACGCTCGCCGATCAAAGCGCGGTCGCGTTGGAGAACGCGCGCTTGCTCTCCGATTTGCGCGACCAAGTGTTACAAGTGCGCGCGATGCGCGATTACCTCGACTCGACGCTCGCGAGTATCGTGACCGGCGTCCTCACGGTGAATCGGGAAGGCACGATTGTCAGTTTCAACCGCGCGGCGGAAGAGATTTTTCAGATCCCCGCGGCGGTCGCTATCGGGCAAGCGTTCAACCGCGTGTTGCCGCCGATGCAGGACAACCAGTTCACGCGATTGCTCGCGCGGGTGTGGATGCAGGGCACGACGCAAACCGTGCGTGAGACGGTGACGCAGGTGATCGGTCGCGGCGATGTGCATTTGACGATTCACATGTCGCCGATTCAACGCGATGATGAAACGTCGGGCGTCGCGTTGGTCGTCGAGGACTTGACCCAGGTCGCGCGCCTCGAGGAAGAAACGCGTCGCGTCCGTACGACGTTCGAACGGTACGTGCCGTCGTCGGTCGTCGAAGGCGTGCTTGCCGATCCCAGTCGCACCGCGCTAGGCGGTGATCGTCAACCGGTCACGATTCTGTTTGCCGACCTGCACGGCTTTACGCGCATGTCCGAACATCTGCCGCCGGAAGAATTGGTGCAGATTCTCAACGGCTATCTTTCCGTTGCGGCGCAAGTGATCTTGAGGTACGAAGGTACGCTCGACAAATTCCTGGGTGATGGTGTAATGGCGGTGTTCAACGCGCCGTTGCCGCAATCGGATCACGCGTGGCGCGCCGCGTGCGCGGCGCTCGCATTACAACGCAATGTCGCCGAGTACGCGCGACAGTTGCCCGAAAATCAACGCTTGACTTTTCGCGTCGGCATTCATACCGGCGAAGCTGTCGTCGGCAACATCGGCACACGCGAATTGATAAACTATACCGCCGTCGGCGACTCGGTGAATCTCGCCAAGCGGTTGCAGGAAAATGCCGAGACTGGGCAAATCATTCTCAGCCGCGATTCGTGCGCGTTGATCGCCGAAAAAGCGGTCGTCCATCCGCGCGAGACGATCATGGTCAAGGGACGCGAAACGCCGGTCGAGGTGTTCGAGTTGATCGCGACCTGGGAACAACAGTAATATGAGCAAACGGATTTTTCCCAATGGCTTTCTCTGGGGCGCGGGAACGGCGGCGCATCAGGTCGAAGGCGGCAACACGAACAACGATTGGTGGGACTGGGAGCAAGTGCCGGGTCGGATCAAGCACGGCGACACGTCCGCGGTCGCGTGCGATTGGTGGCGCGGCGAACGTTATCGCGACGATTTCGAACTCGCCGCGCAGTTGCATCAGAACGCGCATCGTCTTTCGCTGGAATGGAGTCGCCTCGAACCGCGCGAAGGCGAATGGAGTGCGGACGCTATCGCGTTCTATCGTCGCATGTTAAGCGCGCTGCGCGATCACGGAATGACGCCGCTCGTCACGCTGCACCACTTTACGAACCCGCGCTGGCTCACCGAAAAAGGCGGGTGGGAAACCGAAGCGACGATTGCGCGGTTCGCGCGCTATGCGGACAAAGCCGTTCAGGAATTTGGCGACCTGTGCGATTCCTGGGTCACGATCAACGAGCCGAACGTGTACGCCTTCAGCGCGTACGTCAGCGGGCGATGGTCCCCCGGCAAAAAAGATGTGATGCTTGCCTTGCGCGTGCTGACGAACTTGGTGCGCGGACACGCGGCGGCGTATCGCGCGCTGCATCGCGTTCAGCCGCACGTGCGGGTCGGCGTCGCGCATCACGTCCGCGCCCTGCGCCCGGCGAATCCGCGTTCGTCGCTCAATCGCACGCTCGTCCGGCTGCAGAATCACGTGTTCAATCGCTTGTTCCTCGACGCGCTGCACAATGGGCGAATGCCGCTCCCGTTCGGCGCGGCGGCGCCGGAAGCGATCAACACCCAGGATTTCATTGGACTGAATTTTTATTTTTCCGCGCGCGTCGCGGTGGATTGGCGGAACATCGGCGAGTTGTTCGGTCGGCAGACGCCGCCCCAGCCGTGGGGCGTGGCAAACGACGCCGAGCTGCGCGAATGGTTTGGCTGGGGCGACATTGACCCCGACGCGTTTTACGATGTCGTGATGGACGCGGCGCGCGCGGGCAAGCCGATTTACATCACCGAGCATGGCATTCCGGATGCGCGCGACGAAATTCGCCCGCGCGTGTTGGTGACGTATCTTGCCGCGTTGCATCGCGCGATTCAGGATGGCGCGGACGTGCGCGGCTATTTCCACTGGGCGCTAATTGACAATTTCGAGTGGATCGAAGGTTTGGACTTTTTGCGATTCGGCTTGATCGCGAACGATTTCGCAACGCAAACGCGCGCGCCGCGTCCAAGCGCGCATCTCTATGCGCGGATCGCGCGCGAGAACGCGCTCGCGGATGAGTTGATGGAAAAGTATGGACACTAGATCCGAACAAGAATTGCGCCAACGCATCGTCGAGATCGGCAAGTTACTGCACCAAAAAAATTTCGTTGCCGCGGGCGATGGCAACATTTCCGTGCGGCTCGACGACGCGTGTATTCTAATTACGCCGAGCGGATTCAGCAAAGGATTTCTCGACGCGGAGCAATTGCTCGTCACCGATCTGCGCGGTGAAAAACTCGCGCCGCTCTATGGCAAGGGACGCGATCTCAAACCGTCGTCGGAAATTCGTTTGCATCTCGAATGCTATCGCCAGCGCGCGGATGTGCACGCGGTCATTCACGCACACCCACCGATGACGATTGCGTGTACGCTCGCCGGCGTTTCGCTCGCCAAATGCGTCTTGCCCGAAGTGCTGTACGACCTGGGCACGATTCCCACCACGCCGTACGCGACACCCGCGAGTCCCGAAGGTCCGCTCGCCGTGCGCGACCTGGTGAAAACTTTCGACGCGATGATCCTAGATCGGCACGGCTCGGTGACGGTCGGCGCAACGCTGTGGGACGCGTACATGCGCTTGGAGCGCGTCGAGCATTCGGCGCAGGTGACGCTCGCTGCGCAACAGGCGCTTGGCAAACCGGTCGAGCCGCTGCCCGACCGCGCGATTCAAACGCTGGCGGCGATGCGGCAGCAGGTTTTCGCGCAACGCGGACGCGATGTGTGCGCCGAGTGTAATGCGTGTCCAGTCAGCGAGCGTCATCCTTCGCGCGTCCAGTTCGTCGGCGCTGATGTGTCGCGCCTCGAAAAGTTGATCGAATCTGAAGTTCGAAATGCAATTCGTAATTCATAATTCGTAATTCACCATTTGCCAATCGCCATCCGCTATTCGCCATTCGCAATCTGAAATCGAAAATCCAAAATCCAAAATGGTCATCGGTGTTTGCACGCTCGAACTGGAAATTCCGGCGAGCCACTCGCTGAAAGACAAGCGCCACGTTGTCAAGTCGTTGATTGCGCGCGTGCGAAACGAATTCAACGTCGCGGTCTCCGAAGTGGATTCGCATGATGCGTGGCAAGCCGCGACGATCGCGCTCGTCACCGTTTCGACGGACGCGCAGTACGCGCACGGCTTGCTCGAAAAAGCGGTGGACTTTATCGAACGGCAACGGCTCGACGCGGTGATTGGGGATTACAGTATCGAGATGTGGTGAGTGGTGCAATAGTGCAATAGTTGTATAGTGCGATAGTTTCGCAAATGAAAATCGCGCGGAGACAACGCCGCGCGATTTTTGTTTTGTACAAAATATGTTGTTAGCGTTGAATGAATGGAAGGAATCCTTTGGGGCGTGTGACCAAACTCCAATGTCGTTCAGTTCGCAATCTTGAATCGCGTTTGGCAGGGCGCGACAAAAACATGCTCGCGTCCTAACACACTTAGCCGGAGCCAGTAAGTTCCATTCGGCAAACCCTTGGTAGATAACTTGGCAAGTACGCCGTTCGTTACCTTTTGGCTCGACGTGTTCAACGCAGTGAACGTACTGCTCGTGGCAGAGCGGTACTCGATCTTCCACGATTTCAAATCCGGTCGGTCGGCGTTTCCCAGGATGTCAATCGCGCCTCCCACGGTGCGATCGGTGGAGGGAAAGGTGATCTTGGCGTTGGCGTAACGACACGGCGGCGGCGGCGGAACGAACGACGCGCCGGCGGAACGGATAATTGGCGCGGTCGTCGCGGACACGGTCGGGATCGGTTTCGTTGGTGTTCCTTTCCCGGCTGCCGCGGTTGGAACGGCGGCGACGCGTGTTGGCGTTACGGGCGACGCTTTGATGGTGGGCGCTTTGGCAACCGGCGTAATTGCCGGGACGAGCGGAGTAAAGGTGGGGCGCGGTGTAATCTCTGGGAACGCCTCCGCCAACTCTGTCTCCATCTCTTCCTCTGGTTCTTCGAGAACTTCCGCGTCCAGCTCGGCGGGCGCGACAAAACTCAACGATTGGCATCCCAACCCGAAGAGAAAAACCAAGACGACCACGGCGAATCGAAATTCGCGTTTCATGGATTTGCCTCCTCCCAAAATACGACCGCCGACAACCGACCGCAGACCGCTGCGATTTTCAGCCGTGATTCGATTTTTATTCGCGCAATTCGCGGATAGATATAGCTGGTGTTTTCATTTCACGGACCGATGTAGGTTGTGCGCGTGGAGACGAACGCGTCAAAGTATTCCGCGCCGGAGATTCCAGAACTCAAGCCACTCGTCGCGCCGAGGCGGACTTGATCGAGACGACGATTGCCGTTTGGAATCCCACTGCGCGTTTGCTTCAAAGTCCCATCCATCCACAAACTGATCGCGCCATTCGTTCCGTTTGCCGTCGTCGCGGCTTGCCAGGCAATTTCAATCGCGTGACTGGCATTGCTGATCGTATACCAACTGGTCGCGTAATTCGAACTGGTGTTGTTGATGGCGAGCGCGCGCACCTGGTAGTTTCCCGACGAATTGCGGAGTTGAATCCGGAAAATGACCGTGCCCGTCGTCGTGCGTCCAACGAAAAGGTCGTGGTTGCCGCCATTCGGAATCGTCACGCCGTTGGGCGAAAAATAAAATCGCGCGTGATACGCACTTTCATTCGCGGGCGAGTTGTCCGTCACATAAATCGCCGTCGTGTTGCTGATGACTGCCTGCATACCAAACGCGCCCACGAGCGCGGCGTTTGTCGTCGCGCTGAGTCGTCCGCCGCCCGTCGTTGCGGCGGACCACGCGTTGAGAGTGCCCGTTTCAAATCCATCCGCAAAGATCGCGTTCGGCGCGGCGGTCGGCGTTGCGGTTGCCGTGGGAATCGGCGTTGCCGTGCGCGTGGCGGTCGGCAATGGCGTCGCCGTCCGCGTGGGTGTCGAGGTTGGCGTGTTCGTCGGCAACGCGGTTGCCGTTGGTGTGCTCGTTGCGATCACCGTTGCCGTCGCTGTCGCGTTGCTGCCGCCGGCGATGGAATTGTACGCCGATAGTACGTTGATGCGTCCGGTTCCAAACGAATTGTCCGCGCCGATTGCGCCAAGATCATCCGCCGTAGAAATCAGCGCGGTCTCTTGTTGCGCCACCGTGAGATTGGGAAACGCGCTCTGCAACAACGCGAGCGCGCCGGACACGTGCGGCGCAGAGAACGATGTGCCCGACGCCGACGTGTATAGTCCGAATAGATCCGCCATGCGAATGCTTACGCCGGGCGCGACGACTGCCGGGTACGTCACCGACGAACTGCGTCCGCAATTCGTTGGACCGCGACTGCTGAAATTCGCGATCGCGTCGTTGTTATCGGTTGCCCCGACCGAGAAGGCGCTGGGATTGTTGCCTGGGCTGGCGCTCGTCGAACCGTTCGGTCCAAAATTGCCTGCCGAAAAAACCGGCGTAATGTCTGCCGCGATGAGCGCTTGCAAATCCGGTTCAAAATCGAGAAAACAACCGACGAGATTGAACGACCACGAATTGTTCACCACATCGGGCGCATCGGCAGTGAGCGGGTTGCCGTCTGGATCGAGCAACCATTGGAATCCCTGGTGAATGCCACTCACCGTTGCGCCGCCGGAGTCGTCGAAAATTTTGACCGCGATCCATCGCGCATCGGGCGCAACGCCGATGGAGGTGCCGCCATTGTCGCGACCGACCATCACGCTCATCGTCCAGGTGCCATGCCCATTCAGATCGGTTGGAATCGTGGGATGCTGACCGTATGGATCGTACCAACTATTGCTACCGCCGCGCCACTGTGTAGCAATATCGGGATGCGTGTAATCCACACCCGTGTCCATGTTCGCGACGACCACACCTTGACCGCGATAACCCAGGTTCCACAATGCCGGCGCGTTGATGCGCGCGATGTTCGGTTCTGCCGCGGCGGCGGTCTGAACGACCGGGCGCGGAGCAGCGATGGTAGCATCGAGCACGATGCGACTGACCAAGGGCGATTGACCGAGTTCATTGATCACCGAACTGTCTGCGGTCAATGCGATGGCATTCAAAACCCACAGCGGTCTAAATTCGCGCACGCGACCCTGGGTCAAGCGCGTGTTGAGTAAAACGCGCAGGATGGCTTGCGTGTGATCCGCGTGCGCGCGCAGATTCTGGGCGACGAGGCGTCGTCGCTCGAGGCGTGTGCGTCCGCCAATCGTCCGCGCGTCGAGCTGGTCTTTCAAGAGCACGATCACGCGCGTTTGCGCGGCGGGCTGCTCGCGAATGATTTCGGCGAGCGCCGGATCAATCGGCGAACTGGGTCGCGCGTCTGCTGGCGTTATGTTCGTACCGGGCAAGAGCAACAGACTGGCAAGTAGAATCAGTAATGAAGCAAGTTGGGTCTTTCGCATCGGCGATTCCTTTCGCAAAGATCATTGACGCGCTACTCGTTTATTCATCGGCGGAACTGGAGCATTTTCTTTTTGTGGCGTGTTTGAATCCGGCGACACGACTCGTCGCGTGAGCCAAGTCGTAGACACACCGAGTAGACCGAATGCGACAACAAGCGCGACGATTGTCGTGATCGGCGCAAGCGGACGATTGGAAACCAAGACTGGTCGCGGTTCGGCGGAGGTGATTTCAGACACGCGCCAGGGAATCGTCACCGTCGCATCGGGCAAGCCAGGACGACTGACGATAACGGACGCATTCCACGCGCCCGGCACGTTGATCAAATCGCCGCCGAGTTGATATTTCCCGCCGCCCAGCGAAGTGGCATCGCGCGTCAATACCCCGCGCGATTCATTCGGCGCGACAAGTCGGACGACCACGCGTTCAATCGGCGCGGGCGACGGTCGGCGCGTGTCGAACACACCCAGCATGATGAAATTTTTGCCGGGCAGATTTGGCTTGATCGAAAATGTAATGAACAAGTCGGACGCATACGTCGCAACGCTGGGCACGGTCGCGGCGGGCGCGCTCGGCGGATCGAATTCCGAACCCAGTGCCGGCGGCGTTGCGCTCAACGCGGACGCGAGCCAGAACACGGTGAGCGCGCCGAGCGTCTCGACCGCGACCGTCTTCCACAAATGGCGCGATTCGAGCGGCAACCAGCCGGACGAACGACGCAACCGCGCGCGCAAAAAATCGGCAACCCGCGAATGCAAGAGCGTGGCGTTGAGCAAACCGATCAGCGCGAGGGACAGCGCGAGTCCAACTTTTATCAACAAGGTTTGACCGTACAGCGTAACGAGCAACGCGTCGAGCGACGCGACTTGGACGCCGCTGTTATAAAGCCCGGTCGCGAGCAACACGCCCAAGCCAAGCGCCGCCAGCGCACCAAAGCGTCGCAACACCGCGCGCGCGAGCGCCTGTTCGGTGAGACCGCGCCGCAACAGCGGGACTAGGACGAGCGACATCGCGACCAATCCTCCGCCCCACACTCCCGCCGCAAGTAAATGAAGCGCGCCGGCAATGATCGCCATCGGCGACCCGCCGTTCGCCGTATGACTGTTCGACGCTTCGAGCGTGACTAGCGCGAGAACCAGACCCAGGATCGCAACGCGTGTTGCGCGCGATTCCAAAAAGGATTTCGCGCGACGCGTCGCAATGACGCCGGCGAAAATCAGCGCGCCCAGGATCGCGACCAAACTTTGGCGCAATATCGCGCGCGCGCCGTAACTTGCCTGGACAAGAATCTGCCACCCATCGTTCCCTGCGCTGTTCGCCTGAAGAAAGATCAAGCCCACGCCGGCGGTGAAAGACAGCGCGCACGCGCCGAACGCCCAGACCCAGGTTCGCCGCCGCACGGACGCGGCGAGCGCCGCATTCGATTCGGCGTGACCGCGCATTGCGAAAAATAAAATCGCGAGCGCGCCGATCAAACCGGCGAGCGCGCTGACATTCAACCAGCGCAACCACACTTCAGGCAAGGACGGTGCGAGGATAGTCGGCGCATCCGGCGTGGCGGTTTGGCGGACGCCAAAGACGATGGAACCGGAACTGGGATGCACGTCATCGTTGGCGACGGTGCGCCAACTCAAGCGGTACGCATTCGGCGCAAGCGGCGGCACGTGAACTGCCAGCACGAATTCGGCATCGTCTTCGGCGCGCGCGATCTGCACGGGGATGTTCTGACCCTGACTGTCCACCAAATCGATGCGGGTAAAATTCAAGAGAATCGGTTCGCTAAACCACAAGCGAACCTGGGATGGCGCGTCCGCCAACGACGCGCCGTCCGGCGGATCGGTGCGGACGACAATCGCGTGCGCGTTGGCTGGCGCGGCATTCGTGGACAATGCAATCAAGACCAGAGCCACGCCGATCCAAATTCGCCGAGAACGTTGAATTGCCTTTGCGAGGAAACGGAGTTTGCGTTGAACGAAGCGAATCTGCTCGCAATGACACACACGGGTAAACATCGGTTATTGCGCCTGGACATGTTCGATTTGAAGAGCCTGTCCCGAGTTCGTCACTGAATTGTTGAACATCACTTTGACGCGACTGCCGGGTTTGATCGCGCCGAGCGTGTTGCGATAGAGCAAAAAGTATGTTCGCCCGGGCTGCAAACTATGGCGCCCCGCCATCATCGCCATCGAGTTGACTATCGCGCCGGTATCCTCGGCGACGAGCACCGGTAGGTTCTCCACATTTTGCAACATCGCCAATGCCTTGTCGGGATCAATCACGATAAAACGAAAATCAACTAATCCGCCATCTGCCGTCACGCCGATTTGACTGATGCGAACGCCCCACCGTTCTTCGATTTCGGGACTCACCGGCATCACGACCGGTTCGGGCGCGGGCGCGGGTGCGGGGAGAAGAAAAAGCATTCCCGCGACCAGTCCAGCCCACAGCAGCAGCATCAACCCGACGATGGGAGCGAATTGGCGAATCTGTTGATGCGTGAACACAAACGGTTTTTCCAAGCCGACCTCCTTTGATAAGGTAGGGCAAGTTGGAAACTTGCCCTACGATCCAGCATTGTCGGTTGTGCTATGGACCGATTACCGTCGTCCGCGTGGACGTGAAATTGTCAAAGTACTCTGCGCCGGTCACGCCGCCGAGCGCGCTTTGGGGACCTAGGCGCACGGTATCCACTCTCAACGCGTTGGTGTTCAAGCCGGTCAACGTCTGCCTGAGCACGCCGTCGGTGTAGAGCGTGAACGATGCGCTCGTCCCAGCTTGCCACGCGATCTCGATCGGGTGATACGCGTTGGTGATGGTGTACCAACTCGTGTTGGTGTTGCCGCCGACGCGCGCGACCACCGCGCGAATCTGATACTGTCCAGTGTTGAGTCGCACTTGAACACGGAACACATTTTGGTTCGTAGAGTTGAGTCCAACGAAAATGTCTTGTCCGCCGCCGCCCAACGTTGCGCCGTTCGGGTTAAAGTAAAAGCGCGCGTGATACTGGGTCTCGTTCGTCGGCGAGTTGTCCTGCACGTAACCCGATGTGCCGCCGCTGATGAGCGCGCGCATGCCGAACGTGCTGCTGATGCTCGCGGTTGTCGTTACCGTGATGCGGCTTGGCGAGTTCACTGCTAAAGACCACGCCGCAAAGTTGCCTGATTCGAAACCATTCGCAAAAATCTGATTAGGCACCGATGTTGGTGTTGCCGTTGGCGTATTCGTCGGCGTGCTCGATGGACCAACCGGTGTATTCGTTGGTGTACTCGTTGCTGTACTCGTCGGCGTGTTGGTCGGCGTGTTGGTTGGCGTGTTCGTGGGTGTATTTGTCGGCGTGTTGGTCGGTGTGTTGGTCGGTGTGTTGGTCGGCGTCGGACCAGCCGCTGGGATAGTTAGAAAAGCCAGCATTCCGCCAAAGTTGATGATGTTGCCCGTGCGCGCGCCGTTGTTGTCGAGATGATTCCCGGCTTCGTAAACGGCATAGCGCGTGCCGGCGGGCGCGGACGCCGGCAGTGTGGCGAACGCGTCGAGTGTTGCGCCGGCGGGAATCGTTTCCGCGACGACCTGGTAGGGATAGCCGAGTAGTTTGCCGTCATTTGCCAGGATGGTCTGACGCAAACCGAGCAAGCCGAGCGAATGCTGGGTCACCCCGGCATTGACGTAGCGCAGCAATACGCGATTGCCGGCGTTCGCGTTGATCGCCTCCGTGTCCGGGAATGCTCTGCCGTTCAGCATCCAATACTTGGGCGCATAGTTCCGCATGTTGAACGTCGTCGGCGCGGCGTTGAACGCCGGATCAATTTCACTAAGCACGAGCACTGCTTCGTCGTTGAATGTCGTCGTCGCGTTGTACGCGCACGTCGCGCAGCCGGCAGGGCGCACGATCAGCGCGCCGAACAATCCCATCGCGACCTGGATTTGTCCGTTTGCCGTCAAGCCAGCTTCGTACAGATACGTGCCCGGTCGCAAGTCGGTCGCGGTGAAACTGTAGGTTCGGCTGTTGCCGGCGGTGACGCCGGTTGTGTCGGGCGCGCGCGACTGTCCAGGAAATCCGAGCGAGGTTGAGCCGGGGATGTTCACGTTGTTGAGAATGATGTTGACGGCTTCGCCTGCGTTGACGATGAGCATGGGACCTGGGAGCGTCGCGGCTCCACTGGCTGTCGCGGCATAGCCCCAGATCGGAACGGTTGCCGCGTTGGGCAGCGTGAGCGTGCCGGTTCGCGCCCAGACATTGCACGTTCGCACTCCCGATACGACTGGGCAGGTCGTCGCGGGCAGGAGCGACGCCGCGCCAATCCCGGGCGGCGCGGCGAAGATGAATGACGCGCTATTGATTACGCCGACGACGACGAGCGCAACCATCGCAACTAGACGCGAGGCAAACCGAACGGTGCGCGTATGCTGGGTGATTGTTTCCATGATCGTCTCCTTATGGGCACGTGTTCGGCAATGGTGGGTCAATGCGTTGTAAGGTCATCATCCCGCCAAAGCCCGCGTCAAAGTTCGCCGCTTCGTTCAAGGCATGACTGTGCCAAACCATATAGTATTCGCCGCACTCGTTGAACGAGACGACGCCGGAAGGCAAGTCATCGCGATAACCCAGGTACGGACTGCCGCTATACCAGGTCGCATTGTCCTTGAATTGCAAATTCTGCAGTTGGGGAATCGTCACGGGAATTGGATTCGCCGGCGTCCACCCTTCCACGTCCGCCCAATCGTACGTCGCGTCCCAGGTTTGCCCGCCGCCAATCGTCACCGCGAATTTTTCGTACGAGAGGTCTTGGTTCGTCGGTCCGCGGAGCGTGCGCGCGTCGCGCGCGATCACGCGTCCGTGATTGCCGTGCGGGTGGAACGGATGATTCAAACTGCCCACATTCAAGTACCGCACCAGGGCGGGGTCTGGGTTCGACGCATCGCGCGGTCGAATGTGCACCAGCGCGCCGTAAGGTTGCGAGGGCAACCACACCGCGTTGTTCGGCGCAATCGTGTCGGGGAATGCGCGCCCGTTGATCATCCAGTAACGCGGATGGTACGTGGTGACATCGTACGCTTGATTGCGTTCAATCGCTTGATGCAGGAACGGATCGAGTTCGGAAAACAGCATGACGAATTCAGCAGACGTGTTGAAGCGCGTACTGGTGTCGTACGCGTACTGCGCGCCGGCGCTTGGTCGCACGACCAACGCACCGAACAAGCCCATCTGCACTTGCTTGCCCATATCCGTCCCGCTCTCGTACAGGTACGTGCCGGGTTGCGACGCGACAAAACTGTACGTGACGCTCCCGCCCGGCGGCGCGACTTGCGCGAGCGAGGTGAGTGTGCTGCCGCTAAACTGGGGTTGCGCCGGCGCGCCGTTCGCCAAAACATTTTCCATGCCAGGGAAAATGATCGAGACCGGTTCCGCCAAGGTATTGTTGAGCGTGATTGTTATCGTGTCGCCCTGTTGCACGCACAAGTTCGGTCCGGGATATTGGAACGCGCCGCTCCCGTTGGCAAAACTCCACATGAAAATCTGGTTGCCATCGGGGAGACTGATGTAACCCGTGCGCGCCGTGAGCGTAAAGTTCGCGTTCGGCGTACCGCTCGTCGTGCAGAGCAAGCCGGATTGCGGCGGCGCCGCGAGCGCGACCGACGCGCGCGAGGCGGAATGCGCGACCGCGACCAGTACGGCGACCACGATCACGATGACGAACAAGGTCGGTTTGAAAATCGTTTTTCTCATCGGTGGTTTCTCCTTGCAGGCGTAAGCCCTAGCGGACTCGGAGCGTCCTGATCGTTCGCTGTGGCGCGATGCCGGACGGTGAAACGCGAATCTCGGTCATTTGTCCACCCAAACCGGACATGCCCGGATTGTGGAGATAGGTATAGTTGCGATTGTAGAGCAGAAACGTCGTCTGCGTTGAAACGGTCGGCGCGATAAAGATCGCATCAACGCTTTCGCCCGGACCGAGATAGATCGTGTCCGTGCTAATGGAGTTGAAGGTGCCATCGCGTCCGCGCAAGAGCGTCGCATCTTTACCGACGATCCGCAACGGGATGCCGTCCAATCGCATCGCGTGTTGTTGATAACCCAGGTTCACAAATCGCAGTAACACGCGGTCACCCGAGTTCGCTTCAACCAGCGACGAGTACGGTTGATACTGCAAGTCGGGTCGCCCGGGCGGCGCGATCAAATCGCCGGTGCCCGAATCCGTGCCGCCGCCGTTCGGCGCGAGCGTGTCCGGATACGCGCGTCCATTCAGCAACCAAATGTCCGGGTTGTACTCGCTCCAATCGTGCTCTTGGATGTGCGCGCCGCGATAACGTTCTTCCGCCCAGACTTCGCTTAAAAACATCGGATACTCGCGGTCGTAGGCGGTTGAATTTGCATTCGACGGCGCGACGCCATCGTTGTACGTGTAACCGAGCACCGGCGAACTGGCGTTGCCGCCCAAGCGCGCCACGGGTCCGCCGCCCGCCCCGGTGCGATTTTGGGCTGGACGCACAAAGATGATGCCGGTCATGCCCATCGAAACGTGTTCGACATCTTCAAAGTGACAGTGATACATGTACGTGCCTGGGTCGCGCGGGCGATAGAAATAGGTGAACGCGCGTCCGGTGGGTATCGCGATGGACAATTCCGGCACGCCGTCGAACAAGGGAATCGCGTTGCGAAAGCCGTGAAAGTGAATCGTGTGTCCGTCGGTCAGATCGGGGCGGACTTGCAATCCCAGGTTCGTCAACGTGATTCGCACGTCGTCCAGTTCGTCAACATACAACAGAGGCGCGGGATTCTGAAATCTGTTTCGTTGGTCTTGAATTTGTTGCGCGGTCAAGCCGGTCACATTTCGGAATCCAAAGCCCCAGTTGGTGAACGGCGCGGGCGCGAGCGGATCGGGATGAAACGTGGGCACACTGCCCGGCAAGTAAATGAATCCATCCGTCGCCGCCATTTGAATATCCACTTGCGGATTACCAGATTGGGCAAGCGCGGTCGGTTCGATTTGCGAGGGCAACCAGTGCGCGCCGGCGGCGGCGAGCGCCATGCTCGCGCCCAGTTTCAGAAAAGCGCGACGGGTGATCGCGAACGAAGGCGATTGGTTGTTCATCGGCTACTCCTTTGGGTTACGCGGTAGGGCAAATTGGAAATTTGCCCTACCTGATTTCGACTAGCTCAAACTCCGCGCGATCTCGCGCCGACGTACCGTTTCCAAACCCGAAATGTTCGAGAGCAATCCCAGCATCTCCCATCGCGCGACCGGATTGGCGATTGCGTATTCCGGCTGCGCCGCGTCGCGATTTGTCGGCGATGGGAATTGCATACTCGTGCGCGTTGGTGTGATCGTCCGTGTGGGATTGGGCAGAACCGCCGGCGCGAGGGTGGGTGTGATGGTGCGCGTTGGCGCGACGGTCGGCGTGACGGTGCGCGTTGGCGCGATGGTTGGTGTGCGCGTCGCGGTGGGTGCGAGTGTGGCTGTGATCGTGCGCGTCGCGGTCGGCGTGATGGTGCGCGTCGCGGTGGCGGTTGGCGTGATCGTCGCGGTGCGCGTGAGCGTTGCCGTCGCCGAAACCGTTGCTGTCCGCGTGATCGTCGCGGTCGGTGTCACCGTCCTTGTCGCGGTCACTGTCGCGGTGGGTACGTTCACGAGAACCACCGCAGCCGGACCGATCGCGGGCAACGTGCCACCGCCAAACCGATCCAGGCGCGCGTCGTTCGGCGGCGCGAGCGGACCCTGGAACCAGAGACCGATCTGTCCGCCGCCCGCGACGTAAGCGAGCGCCCAGGCATTCGCGCCGGTCGCGATGTTCGTACTGCCGAGCAAGATCCCATTCTTGTACACGTTCACCGTTCCATCCGAGTACGCTCGCGCGCCCAATTGATCGCCGTCGTCCAGGTTCACGCGGTTGATCGCCGCACGCTGGACACGCCCCTGTGGTGCGGGCGCTAGTGTATCTATCGTCACCGAGTTGGTATTGGCGCGATAACTCACTTCGATGAATCGTGTGTTCGGACCTGGACCAGAACCGTTCGCGGCAAGGTTGTCCACTTTGAGCAACACTCCCTGGCGCGTCGCGGTCGGCGATGTCCGGCGGAAGGTAAAGAACGCTTCTTGATTCGCGCCGAATGTTGGATTCCAGTACAAGTACCCGGCGCTGCGAACCTGGAGGCGATTGTTGAACACACGGAACGCGGTCAGGTTCGTATTGCCGCGCCACTCGGTGATGCCGCCGCTGTTCACATTCCCATCCGCGCGATTGAACGTATCCAAGACTGGGAATGCGCCGGGGCGTTCATCCGCGCCGATTTCAAATCCGCCGAACGAGGGACGATAGTCGCCATCCAAGTCCGTCATCGGCGCAAAAATTCCAGAGCGTTGTTGCGCGCCGGCATTCTGCGCCGGGGATGTGTTGGCGATGTGATAGTTGCCCATCTGGTTCGGCGGCGTTTCGAGCGCGACGATAATGTTATCAATAAAGTTTGGTTCGCCGCGCCAAGGCAGCGCCGTCACCGTCAGATCGTAAGGCGATACGACTTGAGGATTCGATCCCACGACGTTGGACGCATTCATCGTGTACGGATGCAACGCGGTGGACGCTTCTTGCAGAAGCGAGTTTGTCGGCGCGAGCAAACCGGAACCATCAGCCACACCCAGGTCCCAGTAGTTGATCGGCGTTGCATCGCCGGCAGCGCCGATGCCGACGAGCATCGTCCCATTCCAACGTCCCGCGCGATTGTCCCAGAAGATATTGTTGAACAGAACCGGGTTGCTGAAAATCGGCGAGCCAGTCGGCAACGATGCTTGCAACGCCGCGCTGTTTTGCGAAGTCGAGAGACCGGTCGGCTTGGGGAGTCCGTTGCTCGTCGCCGCCGTCGCCGTGGTAATGTTCTTCATAATCGTGTTGTTGTAAATCCGTACGTTAGGCGCGTCGTCAATCGCGATGCCGCCGCCTTCGTCGGTGGAAACATTGTTCACGATCAGGTTGTTGTAAATGTTGTACGGAAAGTTGCCCGCCATCAGGAAACGAATGCCGCCGCCGTCGTCATTCGCGAGATTCGCTTCGATAATGTTGTCGTAGATGTCCACCGCGCCCGCGCCCGGCGGCAACGCGGCGGGATTCGCCGGCAATTCGCTGGCGATCATAATGCCCGCGCCTTCGTCGTACGATTCGTTCAGGTAGATGCGATTGTGATGGATCGAACCGTTCGGGCTGAGACCAAAGTGGCTGATGCCCGCGCCGTACTCGGCGGAAAAGTTTCCGCAGATGTCATTGTTCGCGATTTCATAGTTGTTGGAACCGGTAAAGATGGCGATTGCACCGGCGAGATTCGTGCCGCCGTTGTCCAGGATGCGATTGTTCGCGATGCGAAGATTGTCGTTGTTGTTGTTGCCGACGTACGGCGTGCCCACGCGAATCGCGCCGCCGTACGCGCCGCCATTGCCCCAAATCACATTGTTCGTGATTTGCAAATTGCGCGCGTAGGCGTTGACGAGAATGCCGCCTCCCTGGGTCGCCACGCCCGCCGGAAATGCCGGCGTCGGTCCGGGTGTGCCGAACTCAGTGCCGCTGCGAATCGTCAAGCCGTCAATCCCCGCGCGATAGTTCGGGGTGAATTGTCCGTTGCGCGCGAGGACATAGATGACCTCTGACTCGTACACATTTTGATTGCCGCTCCATTGCGTCGCCGGATTATTTTGTAATCCCGCGACGAGTGTGAGCCACGCCGGCGCGCGGAGCGTTCCAAAACCCAGCCCGTTGAGGATCGAGCCAGGAACGAACGTGCCATCGGCGCGCGTGCCGCCTGGTCCCACACCTTGCAATTTTACCGGCGAGTGGATGACGATGTTTTCGTAATAGTCACCCAACGGCGTGAATTGTCCTGGGGTGTTCGGGTACACGACGACGAGCGCGCGCGCAGTGTTTGCCGCCGCTTCGAGCGCAGCTTGCACCGTCGCGTACGTTCGCCCGGGTCCGACCTCGAACACCGTGGGCGTGTAGCCGTTGCCGCGTACGTGGAAGGTCAAGCCATTCACGGTGCGCTGACCGTTGCCCGCGATAATCTGAAGTTGATACGCGCCGGGCGTGATCGTGTCCGGTACCCGCGCGCTGATCTCGCGATCATTCCACGAGTTGATGTCCAACACCACATTGTCGAGCATCACTCTGCCGTCATTCTGGGTCGCGCCAAAACCTTGACCGCTGATCGTGAACGTGCGCGCCGCGGCATTGGCGGGAAGTGTGACGTACGGTCGCGGCGATACGGCGAAGAGTTGCGGCGTGGTCGCGGCGAGTTGGCACTGCGCCGCGCGCACCGTCTGCGTACCTGGAAATTCGAGGACGGTCGCCGACGATACGAGCGCGGCATCAGCGAGCAAAGTGAGATTGGGCCAGATTTGCCAATTCGTCACGAGCGTTCGATAGTACGGGTTATAGTTCGGATTCGGTCGTCCAGGTTGCCCAGGATCATTCGAGACTAGACGATACACCCCAGGACAAGGTCCCGCCGGCAAGGGACAGTTGTACGTCGCGGTGGAGGGGAGCAATATCTCGAACGTGCCATTGGGATCCGAAGTCAAGGTCGTGATGTATCTGCCGCTGTAATCGTAAATGCCAACCGGAATATTGGGAATGCCGGCTTTTTCGCCGTACCACAAATCTTGCGGGTTGACCGAAAGCGCGAGGTCGTTGAACACAGTGCCGAACAGACGTCCCGGCAAAGGCACATCGGTAAAGTACGAAAAGATCGGCGCGATGGATTTTCCATTCTGCACGGTGACGAGGAGCATGTTGCACAAGGGTCGGCGTTGCCCTTCGTAGGGACTGCCGCCCGCGTCCAAGAAACTGGGATTGTACACACCGCTCGTCGTCGAAGGATTGAACGGATCGAAGAGCGCCTGCGACACATCGCCCACCACGCGAACCGTGTGCAAGGGACCCACGCAGGGCGGCGGCGGAACTTGCGGCGCAAATTGATCGCCGCCGAAAACGTTAATGTCTTCTTCCTTCGTGACCTTGAACAAGGGTCTGCCAAACGCGTCGTTCGGCACGACCACTTCGACCAGGTATTCGCCCGGCGGCATCGGCGATTCGGGAATCGGCGCGCCGGTTACCGGGTCTGCCAGGATCGTCGTAAAACCGTAATTGCCATTGACGGATGAAAAACCGGTCTGAACTTGATTTCCCATCACTGGCGCTTCGAGACAATCGAATCCGCCGGTCGAGGGTGGCAAGAATGCTTGCGACAAAGGTACGCCGGTGCTTGTCCGCGCGACACAATCGGTCGGTCGCGTAAAAGTCTCGGTGAGGTACGTGTTGAGCAGAGGTCCGCGCGTGAATGAACCGTCGGGATTGGTGCGATACCCGCCCAAGCCGTTGGGGTTCGGCGCGCACGTTGGGTCGCCAGGGTCGAGCGTGCATGGCACGGGGGCGTACAAATTAACCGTCAGATTGGGAATACCGCCTTCATAGTCTTCCGTCGCGGAAAAGCGCGCGTCGAGTTCGTTGCGCGTCGCGTTGTAGACGACCGTGCCGACGATGCCGCCGTTCGTGCCCGGCGCGTATGGACGCACGCCCCAATCCACGCGCGTGCGTAAACCGGCAAGATTGTACACGGCAACATCCACGCCCGCGCCAAGCACGGTCGTCTCGGTCGGTTGATTGTCCGTTTGCCACGTCACGCCGGTCGTAAAGAAACGATCGTTGTACACTTCGAGGACATTCCACCAACCGTACTCGTAGGTCAGGTTCATCACATAGCGTCCCTGATTGTCGGTGACGGTGCTGTTGCTCCCTTGATCCACGAGTGAGTTCTCGCGCGTTTTCAGGGCGATGCTCTGACCGGGCAATCCGGCTTCGCCGGGATCGCGCCGACCATTTTCATTCGTGTCAATGAAAACAGTTCCTTCAATCGTGCCGAACCAATGCGCCAAGAGCATATCGCCCACATTTACGGTCTGACCATTTTGGACGGTCACATTCTGCAGTTGCAACAAATAAAGTTGGGGCGCATCCCAGACCGCGAGTTGATAATCGCCATTCGGCACATTCTGAATGTCAAAGGTTCCGTCCGCATTGCCTTGCGCGGCATAGATGAGCGTATCGCCGGTGAGGAGATTGGTCAGCGCGACCCAGGGACGCGCGACGGGTCCTTCGGGCACCGAGCCGCCGGCTTGCTGGACGTACTCGCGAATGCCCATAGCGCGCCCGGTGATGCGACCGGCCGCGCCGCTCGCTGGGAGAGACCTGGGTTGCACGTAGCCGAACACAGCTTCCGGCACCTGCTCGCCGCCGACGATCATTTCCGGATCGTACCCGGTATAGTTCTCGTGCAGCCACACGTCCCAATCATGACCGCCTTCGAGCGTCGTCGTTTGAATCCAGGTCTGCCCGTTCGGTGGAACGACAAAGACGGCGTACCGATTCGGACCCAGGTTCGGGATCGTGATGAGACCGTTCACATCGCTCACGCATTGACCGCCCGACCCAGGAATCGGATTGCCGCCGGCGTCGTAGCGCGTGCAGAGCGGATTGCCGAACCAGTCGGTGGTCACTTCGCCGAGCACATCGTCCAGATGCGCGACGAATCCGGCGAGTCCGCGTTCGCCGGAGTTGGGATCGTACTGACCGTTGGTCATGCTGTCTTCAAACACCTGAATACGCAGAGTGCCGAGCGGCAAGGGGTGCGGCTGCATCGAAACCGTAATCAATCCTGGGTCGGCGAGGGGAACCGTAAACCACGCGCCATCAATCTTGAATCCCTCCGCGGTGACTGAAATCATGTAGCGACCGTTAGGGAGAATGATGCCCGTGGTTTCGTTGAGATTAGTCTGACTGCCTTGCGTGACCACTTGACCCGCCGAGCCGCCCGACATGACCTTGATCGAGGGCCATTCACAATTTGCCGGATAATTCGGATCGGTCGCGGGCGAACAACCGGGCGTGCGCGCTTGCGTGGGATTGCCGGTGTCGTCGCGCACGATGATGAACTGGAAATTGGGAACGACCTGACCTTGCGTAATCGCGCCGGATGTGCGCGCACTGACCACCCTGATCCGCAGTGTGTTGGTGACGGCGGCTGGGATTGCCGGGTTCGGCTGTCGGTCCAACTCGCCGGGATTGGTGGTTGCCGCCGCGTGCGCTAGCGAACCGGGCACGGCGATGACGAGCAGCACCAAGAGGGCGACCAGGATCGCCGGCAAGCGAAGCCCAGATACAGACCACCACTGACGATGCGACATGTTGACCTCCAATTGGATTGAACCTTGTTTATCCACCACGAACAATTACCAATCGTTCGAACGCGGGCGTTGATGCGACACGCTCTCTTTTTCCGCCTAGCGCAGATTCCTAACGCATTTACGGCAGACCTGTCAGGTTTGCTTCGCGGAAACCTGACAGGTCTTGGATGCGATGCAAGCCGTAAATCGAATCGGAATTCGCGCTAGTTCTTGCTTCCCTTAACCAGCCCAATCGCGCCGAGCATGACCAGCAACATCAATCCGCCAAAGATGGCGTACACGCCGATGAGCGTTAATGCTGACACTGCGCACCTCCAGTGTTGTCGTCGCCGCGCCCGCGAGCGACGGTCGGTCTGGAACTGGAAATCGTTTCCTGGGTCAATCCCTTCGCCAAATCGTTTTCGCCCGTTTTTTTATCCGCGAATAACGCGAATCTCCGCTAATTTTTAAATTCATTCGGGTTACACTAGCCCTGGTGGGAACGCAAGTGCCAGGGTTCGCGTTATTCGCGGATGAATTTATGATTTTGGCGAAGGTGTTGTGGGTTCAAGTGAGTTTACAATTGTCGAAAATATGTACCCATTGTATAAGCCCTTCAAGCCACACTGTCGATAGTTAATCAACTAGTTCTAACAACTATTGGGGGACTATTCTTTAGTCCGACGCGCTTGAGACTCGGCGACGCCTCCACTGCCAAATATCTTCGCCGGGCGCGAAAGCGTCCAGGTCTCTTTCAGAAACCTGGACGCTGGTGAAGAAAATAAAAAACCTCCGCGACAACCTTGCGGTCATATCGGAGGTCCGGGGCATACCCGTTCGTCAGGCAGATAGGCGCGACCAAACTCTCGGCGCGGCACGAGACGGCGTCGAGCGTGCCGAGTTATTTCGCCGCATCTCGGGCAGACGCCGATACGGGGATGCCATAACGACGCACGTATTGCGCCACATCGCGACGGCTACGCAGATGCAGTTTGGCGAGCACGTTGCCGACGTGATTCCGTACCGTGTTCTCGCTGATCACAAATCGTTGCGCGATTTCGCGGTTGCTGGCTCCTCTTGCCAATTCACGAATGATTTCGATTTCTCGTTTGGTCGGATGCTTTGATCCGTTGCCGCAAAATTCATCATCCTGTGGAGCCGGTGTACGCGAGAGTTCTTGCAACAAACGGCGCGCAATCGTGCGCGAGATGCCGGCTTCGCCGCGCATCACGCCGCGAATGGTGTTGACCAATTCGGTCGAACGCATTGTCTTGAACAGAAACCCGACCACCCCGGCGCGGATCGCATCAAAGATCCATTCTTGATTGTCGTGCGTACCGAGAAACACGATGGAGGTTTGCGGCGATTCATTCAAGATCGCGCGGGTGGCGCTTGCCGCATCACCGTCAGCCAGGTCACAATCTAACAACACCACGTTGGGTTTCAAGTCACGCGCCGATTGAATGGTGTTTTCAATCGTATCCACCTGCCCGACGATTTTGAAATCGGATTGAGAATAGAGCAAACTTGCCAAGCCCTCGCGGTAGACAACGTGATCGTCGGCAATGAGAATCGTAATAGGGCGAGTGACGGTGGGAGTGTTCCCATTCCGATTGACGACCGGTTTGGGCGGACTCCGCAATGTTTGCGTCGCTTGTTGCGCCAGGGTAGACGCAATGTTGCCAAAGACGGTTTCATATTGGTCAATCAATATGGTGAGGGTGGGGAGTGGATCGGTCTTGTCGTAAGCGAGGACGTTGCCCGTCTCATCCACGATCAATCCAGGGACGCGTCGCGCCACATTCAGCGCCGCGGGCACGCCAACCAATCGCACAAACCGCTTGACAATCGCAGTAAGAATTGCGCAGAACTGCACATCTTCCATAGACGATGATTCTAGCACGATGGACCCCGTGATTCGTTTACTTGATTACTCGCGAAATGCGCGGTTCATCGTAACGAAACCGACGATGACCCACACGAATCCAAACCCGACAAATAACCGATGGACTACCTCGTTGACATAGAGTCCCACATTGATAACGACAAACAGGATGCTTTCGAGGAGATGAGCCAATCCCAGGATCATCACTCCCACTAACAGTATCCCTAGTCCGCGTGCCAACTCGCCGCCAATGCGTGGACGAGTTAAATAAGCCATGATCGCGGCGGCTACCAACAGAACGTCCAAGCCAAGCGCGATGAGTTGCAAGATCTCCATCTCTCGCTCCGTTATGATTCGCGTTGTGAAATACCTGGGTTAATGCAGCAAGTACGCGCTCTCTCAGATCAAGATGGGAGAGCCAGATTCTTCTTACCGATTCGGGAATGCGGCGTTTTCAATTCGATAGTGCGGAGCGGGAGGAACTAGAGCCCTGCGCGCGGCACGCGGTGCGATTTATAACTCAAATCAAAAAGGGCAGACAAAGATTGTCCTGCCCTTTGAGCCGGCTTTGGAATTACACACGTCAAACGTTTGGCTACCTGACCGCTTGCAAACATCGCGGTGTCCCGTCCTTAACTTTTTGCTCGTTCGAATTTTATCGCGTTCTGGTTGTGCGATCCCGCGCAAGGCGGTGTAAAAAAGGATGCTACAAATATACCAGTAGAACCGATAAAAAGTTGCAAAAAGCGGCGCGAGAACCGTTAGAGTAATGCTAGAACTGGAGTTTTCATCACGATACATTCGCCAAGAAACCTGGATGCTTTACCCGCGCACGGGGTTGGGCGCTAGCCACCCTTGCCGGTCGGATGGCAACTCACACAATTACTGAAATTGGCGATCTTTTTCTCCTGATGCTTCTTGGTGATTTCGGATTGATTGTGGCAACCGTAGCAGGTGTACACCGGCGGATTGCTGGGATGACACGTGGAACACTGGCTCGCCGCCTTGCCGTGATTCATCGGAAAGGTGTGCTTGAATGTTGACGGCTTCCACGCGTTCGTCGTGTGACACTGCGAGCATTGCCCGGCAAAGTGATTCGCCGGTTTCTTGTTCGTGTGACAACTCGCGCAATCCGTTTGTCCCGTGTGATTGAAACTTGCTGGTTTCCACGCGTTCGTCGTGTGACACTGCGAGCATTGCCCGGCAAAGTGATTCGCCGGTTTCTTGTTCGCGTGGCAACTGACGCAGTCGGTGAGACCGGCGTGATTCACCTTCGCGCCTTTCCACGATGTCGTCGTGTGACACTGCGAGCATTGCCCGGCAAAGTGATTCGCCGGTTTTTTGTTCGTGTGACAACTCGCGCAGTCAGTCAAGCCGGTATGATTGAACGTCGCCGGTTTCCACGATGTCGTCGTGTGACACTGCGAGCATTGACCCGCAAAGTGGTTCGCCGGTTTCTTGTTCGTGTGACAACTCGCGCAGTCGGTGAGACTGGCGTG